>CALFUU010000091.1 GCA_937929835.1 uncultured Saprospiraceae bacterium
ATCGGATTAGACAAACTGAAACATCCTTGGATGTCATTAGCATTCAGCCCTACCTCAGCACCTGTGATCGTACCTTCTGATGCGATTCTCCAAATAAGGCAAGTACCTGCACCTGGATTGTCAAAATCAACTACACTTGGCATAGGCGGAAGTCCTAAAATATAACCTTGAGAGTCAGTTACAACCCATCCTAAATCTCCATTTGTATTAGCAGACGTAATACTACCTGCTGGTATCATATCAGGAGTACCATCACCGACAGAATTGAAAGTGAATGGCCCACCAAATAATTCTCCACCGTTGGCATTACATCCTGAAGCATTATTTCTTATAACCTCAATCGGATTAGACAAACTGAAACATCCTTGGATGTCATTAGCATTTAGTCCTACCTCAGCACCTGTAATCGTACCTTCTGAAGCGATTCTCCAGATAAGGCAAGTACCTGCACCTGGATTGTCAAAATCAACGACACTTGGCATAGGTGGAAGACCTAAAATATAACCTTGAGAGTCAGTCACAACCCATCCTAAATCTCCATTTGTATTAGCAGAGGTAATACTACCTGCTGGTATCATATCAGGAGTACCATCACCGACAGAATTGAAAGTGAATGGTCCACCAAATAATTCTCCACCGTTGGCATTACACCCTGAAGCGTTATTTCTTATAACCTCTATCGGATTAGACAAACTGAAACATCCTTGGATATCATTAGCATTCATCCCTACCTCAGCGCCTGTGAGAGCGCCTTCGAAAGACAAGTTCCATATCAAGCAAGTACCTGCGCCTGGATTGTCAAAGTTGACAACACTTGGCATAGGCGGAAGTCCCAGTATATATCCTTGAGAATCAGTGACGACCCACTGAGCGTTGGTACCTACATTACCGCTTAATGTGATACTTCCTGCTGGAATATTATCCGCTACCCCATCACCTACGGAGTTGAATATAAATGGTCCGCCTGATAGTGTACCACCATTAGCTGAACAAGCACTTCCATCAGTCCTGTTAACCACTATAAAATTAGATAGGTCAAAACAACCACCTAGATTTGATACATTGTTGCCAGCAGATAGGCCAGTTAGACTACCGTCATAAGACACAGAATAAATATAGCATACACCAACACCAGCTGCATCAAAATCTACAACACTAGGCATCGGTGGGAGGCCTAAAATATTTCCTTGATCATCTGTTACGATCCATGCAGTTTCTGCACCAGTATTTCCTGTCAATGTGACTCCCGAAACCATATCCGGAACTCCATCAACGACAAAGTTGTACGGTCCACCTGTAAGTGTTCCGCCTTCAGGTTGATTTCTTATAACAGCTACAGGGTTAGAGAGGTTAAAGCAACCATCTAAATCATTGGTATTACTACCCATAGCAAGACCATTCACTGTGCCTTCAAAACTCAAGTGCCATACTTGGCAAACGCCTGGGCCAGCTCCGTCAAAGTCAACTGCGGATGGCATAGGAGGAAGTCCTAAGATGTTTCCTACCTCATCCGTCACAATCCACTGAGAGTTAGTACCTGCATTCCCCGATAAAGCAATAGCTCCTGGAGCTAGATTATCAGCTACACCATCGCCAACACAAAATTCAAATGGTCCACCAGTAAGTGTTCCACCTCTAACATCTTCTCTAAATACGCGAATAAAATTTGAAGAAATTTCCTCACAAGCTTCATCGTTCAGTGTATTGATATTGGTTCCTGGAATTGGATCAGCTGCATTAGCTGCGTGGCTCCATCCCCATACGTGGCATTCCCCCGGAGGTGCTCCACTTAGGTCAAGTGTAGAAGTAGCAGAAGCATCTGCAAAAGCCAAAATATTATCATTATCATCAGTGATGATGTAAGCATAATTGGTTGCTGTTGTCGTATTGGTCACATCGATGACGATATTGCCAGCACAGCCTGTGTAGATAGTTGAGCCATTAGCAAGCGCTACTGTACCACCATCAATTGTAGTATTGGGTACGGTGCACGCTTGATTGCCCACACACTCCGCTGTAAATTGGATCTCATCTAGATCCCATACACTTTGCATAGCAAAAACCCCTACTGGGCAATATGCAAGAATTTCAATATTAAATGTAGTCGCTTGAGTGGCTTGGAAATCTGCTCCAGAAAAATCAAAAGACTCTAGAGTCCAATCCGTCGTCGTTTCAATGTCACTCTGATCAAATATAACCTGACCATCTCTTAGGACTCTTAATCCATATCTAGTTGGATAATTGTTGCTGCCTGATGGACCATCGATCCAATCAAACATAACAGGCGCCATCTCGTAGAAAGAGAGATTGGAAAGACGTACTGGTTCTGATCCCGTAGGATTAAGACTGATGTCTATCCTAGCCGCTCTAGTGCTTCCAGGTGTGTAGATACAATCTGGGTCATATGAGATACACATAGCCTCAGTGTTGTTGACCCCAGGTGTACAAGAGTGTCTGTTGACACTTGGATTGATTCTATACAAGTTGTCATTGACAACTGATAGCTCAATCTCATTTGTATTTGAAGCAACTCCTGTAAATTCTGAATAATCTGTGTTGGTACCGTTGTTGGTAAATGAGGTACACGCATTCAAATCAAAAGTTAGAGTTGCTGGATTCCCTGAGTCAGCAAAGGATGCTGTCGCACACCAAACGAAAAGGGCCAGAAACAATGTAAATGTTCTTCGCATAGAGAGTAGATAAATTAGTTATGAAATGTTGTAATACGGAAGGGTTATGAGCAAAAGGAATCTTAGGTTGCCCATAATATTTTCGTTTAAAGCTTTATGTCATTTGCGGACAAATGCGTTTCATGAAATCAAAAAACTTTACTTTGTCATAAACAATTCGTGAACCCTATATCATCGGACATAAAAAAAGGGCGTGCACTCGGTGCACACCCTTTAAAGAATTGATCAACATTACTAATTATATCTAAAGCGCAGTCCTAAAGGATACTCCAGTTATGAGACTGTTCGTATACGTTTTTAGACCACCATTGCTTTTTCTAAGTGAGGTAATGGATTGTTCGTATCCTACATCGAGACCAACAGATACTCTATTGCTTACTCTATAGTGAATACTAGATCCGATCTCGGCTGTCAAGAAGTGCTTGTTCAATAGTGTGAGTTCGCTAGCAGCTTTTGGAGCTCTCATTACAACATTCTCATCACTGAATATAGTTGCATCGAAGGTTGTATTGGTTCCTGTGATAAAGTTCGACCCTAAGGCAAAATAGGGTGAAATAGCTATCTTCTTATATTCAAATCTCTTCCTGAGCCCGATTCTTAGATTGATGATATTAAGGCTCTGTTGTGTTTGAGTCATCTGACTCAGTTCAGTTCCTTCTATAGATTCATCAGTGGAAAAATTGACAGTCTCCGTTCTAAATCCGAGAGGGGTATCAAGAATCATATTTTCTGTGTATATGTACCCATCTCCAGTATCTGTTTCATTAAAGCTTGAGTAACTAAGACTTTCTACAGACTCACTATTATTAACTAATTTTTGATATCCCAAACCAGCATATAGACTGAAATTGTTTTTGAGGTTCTTTTCCAAGTTGAATTCGATAGAAAAGTTTGACCTGTATTCATCATACTTGGTGAGGTGTAAATCTTTGTTTGCTGGGAGGCCTCTCATTATAAAATTACTTCGACGATTGATTGCCTTGGTATTTAAAAACAGACCTCTATCCTTATTAGAGCCTGCATCAGCTATTACTGGATTATGTTCCATTGTATAATCGAGTACTAAGGGATGTCCTGAGACATTCTCTGATACGACTTGATCTTGATTAAGCGTCGCAATTGATCCTACAGCAGTCTTTAAGAGACTTGCCTTTGTAGGACTGCCCTCGCTCTCTGCTGATCTTCTTGCTATACTATTGTTAAGTTCTTGCTGTGCCAACTTGCCAGATTCACTTGAAGATATTTCAGAAGAGGCACGATTTCTTGTCTTATCTGATACTTCATTTAGTATAGAAGGACCACTTACCATACTTTTACTGTAGTCACTTTTTGATGCACTTATCCCCGAGTGCTGACTGCTGCTAGATCGGCTTGAGGCATCTTGTCTATCCAAATCTTCCGTACGACCGATTTTATTGTTAGAAGATTGGGATTTAGATGTCTCTTCAGTTGCTGGCCTCGATTCCTGTGCTTGACTAGAAAGTGCCGTGCTCGAGGTGACAAAGTTTTGAGATGCTGCAGAAGCCTCTTTGATACCGATTTCAGTAGTCGGTTGACTAGCAGGTTGTTTAATGACTTTAATCTCATTCTTTAGTTGTACCAGTTCTGAGTTGTGAACAGAAAACTTATATCCAACGAACGAAGAAATACCGATTACAGACATTAGAAGTAGGAGCAAGAGTGCTCTTGTCAGTTTCTTGTTGGCTTCGTTTTTCTTACTTCTTCCAACCTCAGCGATAGCATTCTTAAAGACGACATCAGTAGGATTGTTCCAGTCATCTACCTGCAAGGATTCATTATAGAATTTGTCATTAAGCGACTCCTGTGCATCAAGAGCCTTTTGTTCTCTGACTGTCGCAAGGGTATTTGTAAGAATATGGTTAGGGGGATTATTCCATTCGTCAACTTGTATCGACTCGTTGTAGAATTTTTCGTTTAGAGATGCAGCCTGGTCTGTAGCCTCCACTTCTTGGTGGCTAGCAACCTTTTCCATTGCAGTGGCAAAGACTGAATCAGGTGGGTTATTCCAATCCTCAACTTGTAAGGATTCGGTGTAGAATTTATTTTT
Source organism: uncultured Saprospiraceae bacterium (assembly GCA_937929835.1). Taxonomy (GTDB): domain Bacteria; phylum Bacteroidota; class Bacteroidia; order Chitinophagales; family Saprospiraceae; genus RFSX01. The sequence goes on from CALFUU010000091.1 coordinate 4,759, forward strand.
TAAATACTGTTCTTTCATTGTGAGATGTGCTGGGAGTACATTACTTGATCAATATTGTCTTGGGCCTTCAACTTATTTTGCAATAATTTTTTGGCCTTAAATAATTGGGATTTCGAAGTTCCGACAGAGACACCTAATTTGTCAGAAATCTCTTTATGACTATAACCTTCTATCGCATACATATTAAATACAAGCTTGTATCCAACAGGTAAGGTTTGTATCATCTTTGTCAATTCCTTGACACCTAAGGATGAGAAAACATCAGACTCAAAAGGTGAGTCCACTAGCTCTAAATCAACATTGTCTTTATGTTGAGGTTTCCAGTATTTTCTTTGGTACATGATACATTCATTAACCATAATCTTAGCTGACCAGGACTTAAAAGATCCTTTGGTGTCATCAAATTGATTAAGGTTGCTGTATATCTTAACCATACCATTCTGTAAGGAATCAAGGGCATCATCACGTTCGTTCATATATCTCAGGCATATGGAATACCATAAGCCTTTATACGTACTGTAGAGTTTTTGCTGAGCCCTAGGATTGCCATTTCTCGCTTGGCTGATTATTGTACGATCCTCTGTCATGCGTTAGTTTGTTATTATTGGAGTTATGCGTTTGCCAGCGGATTGGTTGTCTGGCATTCGTAATTTCTTCAAATTAAAACCTTAATAACCAATTAATTATGTCGCTTCTTGTCATTAGGATATGAGCTATATGGAGAATTAAGACTTATAAACCTTAACATCTCATTTTAAACGTTTCCTTACTGCGGTTAATGTGCTGTTAACCCACTGAATATCAGCTAACTAGTTGCAATCTTTAAGCGTCTCGTCTTGTACGAACCAGTCCATTTTGGACAGCTGATAAGGGATATCAGTTCACCATTTTTAAACTAGTTACTTATGAAAATCCGGAATTACTTTTTACTAGCGGCCTTTTTTATGGCTGGGCTAGCAATGACTCAAGCACAAACGTATACCTCTGCTTCTTATTATGATGATACGTATCGCGATTATGATGATTACGATTACGACGATACTTATGAGGTCAGCAGGCGCTATACAGATTTATTTAGCCGTCGGGATCGAGAATGCTACTATGACCTCTTGGATAGACTCGATAGAGTTGAGAGAGATGCCTGGCGAGATGGCAGACTCAGTCGCAAGGAGCGCAATAGAATAGACAACATCCTCGAAGATCTGGATGACATCGTCTATAAGTACAAGCGTAACTATCGAGCGAGGTATGATGATAGAAGACCTTATAGACCCGTCTACAGATCTACAGGTCCAGCCCTTTATCTTGCCGCCGCTCTGCTTGGTCGCAACCGATACAGAGGAATAAATTACCGCAGCAACAATTATCGAAGACCTAATTACTCTAGAAGGAGCAATAGAAGTTCACGAAACAGAACCAGATGTTGGTAATTCTTTACACGAGGAGAGTGGGTTCTGTCCCGCTCTCTCTTCTTCAGAAATAACTACATAAAATATTTCCAGAGCTCAAAGTTTTTGATAATGACAGCGACAACAATGAGGACGATGAAGCGATAGGCCCACTTATTGGCTCCTTCAAATTTTGTCATGTTCCTAGCCGCGATATAACCGCCGACAGCTTGACCTGTAGCAAGCATTAATCCTTCCCTCCACATGATCATACCGTTGAGTTGGAAGATGACAACAATCACCAAGGTGTAAATGGCCACTGTCGCTATCTTGACGGCACTCCCCTCGATGATATCAAATCTGGACATAATGACAAGTACCAACAAATAGACTACACCGAAACCTGCTTGTAGAAAACCGGCATAGACACCCATAGCGATATAAATAGGTATGGTCAACCACGGCGAAGAGACCGCTCTGCTCTGATCAGGATTAATAAATTTCTTAGGGTTGAGTAACAGGACAAAGAGGATGGCAACAAGTAGATATTTAAATGCTTCCTTAAAGCCTTCAGCATCTATTTGAGTTGCGAGATAGACACCTATCATAGCACCGATAAAGACCCAAAGGATGATCCACTTAGCCTTCTGCATCTCCAAGCGCCCATTCTTATAGAAGGTTGCCGTACCCATCGTACTACTGGCTAGGACATTGACGCGATTAGTCGCATTGGCGAGGTGACCCGGCAGATTGAGTACGTCCATATAAATAGCGAGGCTTATTATAGAGCCAAAACCCGCCATCGTATTCAATACGCCAGCAAAAAATCCGCCTATCAGTGAAATGATTATTTCCGTTGTGCCCATACGCCCGTCATTTGGCAATAAGAAGAGAGAGCGAAGAAAAGGTAAAATCCAATACTGAAGGTTCTTTCTACGGTGTTTTCTACCAAGCTAGATAATAACACAACTAGGATCAATCCTATAAAGTATGGCGTAGCAGTCCCGCGCAATAAGACTACTGGCCCCAGTATCGAGAGAGCATACAGGATAAAACCAACCACACCCATCCCTGCCAAGACAAACAAATATTGGTTGTGAGGATAGTGCTCTAGTGATCGCCCTAGGTCACGCTGGTAGATAGCTTGACAGTCGTCTTTAAGGTCCCCTATCCCTGTGCCGAGCACAGGCTGCTGCGTGAAGACTTCCCATCCTGCCTTAAGGGAATACAATCTTTCTGAGTCGGAATATGAACTGCCTTTGCCCTCCTGGTACTGCTTGAGATCCCAGCGCATATAGCCCACTTTCTTCTTGATACTTGGGACAACATTGATGGCGATAAGGGGCAGTAAGAGGAGTCCTATAAACAGTCCTACCAAGAGCTTATATTTCTTTTGCTTCCAAAAACGATAGCCCAGCAATAAAGCCATACTGAGATAATAGACGACCAAGCCACTCCGCACTGCTAGAATATGGATAAACAACGTCAGAAAAATACACAAGAGCAAAAAAGTCGATTTGTTGCCCATCTTAAGAATACGATGTTGTGGCTCTAGATAAAGGAACAAGCTCACTATCGCAGCATATGCTACAAAGATGCTGAACTCGGTATGGTCGATTGGCGTATTGAGTGCCTTTCCTTTGCTGAGGTCGATGTTGATCGCATCAAAATTCATCAAGTAGTTAGCGAGCACACCAAGAGATACCAGACTCGTCACTATGACAAAGATGGCGAGATGGGTTAGGTATGTATCCCGCATCTTATCCCTGACAGCATAGAAGGCTAAGGGCAAGATCAAAAAAGGCAACTTCTTGGCTACGAAGTCAAGC
>CALFUU010000092.1 GCA_937929835.1 uncultured Saprospiraceae bacterium
AGACCAAGGGTAAGATGGCCATAGCCAACATTACCAATAAGCCCACTAGCCCCTGTTCCACTGCAACCATCAGATAGTTGTTGTGGATGCCAGACTTCTCCGGATTGTCACTGACGTAAGTCATATAACTGGTGACGGTATACGAGTTGTAGTTATTATAAAAGGTCGCTGGCCCAAAGCCCATCAGCGGCTTCTCTTGTATCATATAGCCGCCCGCTACCCATCTGTAGAATCGCTCTACAGTGGAGATATCCTCCATCTTGGCAGTGGCCTCCACGAGGTTGTCAAACTTCTTATGTGCAATCGTATTCTCGTAGTTGGGCGCATACTCAAGATACTTGGCATCGTAGGTCAAGAAAGCAGATAGTCCTACCATCATAGCCAACGCCAGCCCTACACACAAGACCGTTTGTCTTAATCGGACTACCCAATAATAGACCACCACCAAAATAACTGACATCTGTGCCGCCCTCGTATAGCTGAAGTAAATGGCCAGCAACAGGAACGCCAATAAGCCCCAGCCTATGACACGATACTCTCTGAGGCTCGTCCGCAGCAGATGCCAATAGTAGGGTAAGAAGGCAATCAGCATCAAAGCATAATTGACGTGGTTTCTGAATATCGGTCGGAGGACTTTATTCGATTGCGCAAACGAAAAGCCAGAACCCGCATGTCTGACCAACACATAAGTAATGGCCACAAACATAGACACGGTCAGAAACTGAAAGATGCGTCTATATTGCCGCTCCTCCCGAAACAACAATAGCGGCATAAAGAAGAATGGATACACATACCAGCACTTAGCCAATAGATATTTAAGTGACACGATAGGATACGTCGATGTCAAGGCTGTGAGCGCAATCCATGAGAGATGTAAGTAAATGATTATAGCAACTGGATGGGTATATAGCCTTGCATCTAGGCTTGGCAGTTTTTTAACCAAAAGCAAAAGACCTAAACCCATAAGACCTATCATCATCGGCTCAGAAGGAAGATCCGTCCCGAAGCTGCCAATCTGAAACTCGATAGAAAAAGGCAGCAAGAGAAAGAAAACGTAATACAACTGCCTGACAGAGTTCAGCGCAAATAAGGCCGCCAATATCAGAGCTGGCACCACCAAGGGCAAAGGCTCATATAAGAGTACCGCTGCCAGAGAAGACAGAATCGTCAACCCCGCAAAGGCCCAAAACAGCGTCGTATCCTGAAGCTGATCTATCGCTTTTACCTTAGGCATTTCTAAAGTGTTCTCTCCAGTTGTTTTTTTCTATTTGATGCTTGAGGATAGTCCATAGAGACATCAAGACGAAAGTGAGAGCAGCTATTCCAACAACCAATATTGAGCGCTTAGGCCTTGATTTATAGACGGGCGTCTCAGCAGATTCTATAAGATGTATCGCGGTGATGGGTGCTTCGTAAGTGGCTTTAAGCTGTGCCATTTTTTCCTTATCAATGTTCATTGCATTACCAAAATCTCTGATCCTTCTTTCTAGATTTTTATACATCGGATAACCCTTGCTAAAGTTATTGACATCCGCTTTTATATTATCTAGTTGTCTTTTGAGGCCATTGGTTTTGGCTTGTGCCTTAGCGATAGAGTCTTGGGGTGCTTGGCTCGACTTAAGATACTCTAGCTCGCCAGACATCTTCAAGTATTTTCCTTCGATCTCGATAAGCGTAGATCCAAATGACTCTGCTTGCGCATCAGAACTAAATATCCCATACGTTTTACCTAACCTATCAAGGCTATCTACTAGCTGTTGCTGTTCTCTCTCTTTACTGACAACACTATTGTATGTTGCATCCAATAATTTCTTCTGTGAGCTCTTAAGTAGTTCTTGAGCCAATGCTTCTATTTTAACACGGGCTGCATTGGCCATCTTGGCCGCAAAGACGGGATCCTTATCTTCTACAGATAGATCGATGGCATCAAACTTAGTTTTCTTGGTGTTGTATAATTTATTGAATTTGAGGTTGAGCTTGTGTCTGGCTTTATCATCATCTCTCTTGATCTCATAGTGGTCATAGAGATTAAAATTTTCTGTGAGGTAGTCTAATATTTTGCTGGAGTTGGCAATGGAGAGGAGCCTATCAAGATCGTTCTCATTGCCATATACTTTTTGTTTTGCTTGTACCTGACCTATTGATTTGGGCTGCGCTAAGTCAGGGCTAGCAGCATAGAAAAGTGTGTGGGCCTCAAAATAATTGGGTAACATAAGGCTCGCCCCGGCAGCAACAACAGCCGCAATAAAACTCGTCAGGAATATCTTCCATTTCCACTTATAGAGAACTGCCAGCAAGTCTAGCAGAGTATCATCCTGATTCATATCAAAGTTGGGTTAGTATTATAACAGTATAAGTATCTAGTCGGTCCAAGATAAACGCAGAAAGCCAAACAAAAATGATACGATCATTAACAATATACCGCTTATTAAACACTCAAATATCCACAAAAATGTGAGTTTCCCTACCACAAACCAGACGATAGCAACCCCTAGTATCATAAATACAATAACTTTTAATACATAAGTAACTGTATACCTAAGCTTAAACATCCGAATGGCCAAGACAAGCTCCCCTAGAAACACAGCTCCCTGCGTGAACGCCGTGGCTACAGCGGCACCCGCAGCACCCTCTGTTGGAATCAACCACAGATTGAGGGCCCAATTAATCACAATACCACCTACCAGCATCCTATTGAACGCCTTGAGATCTCCGGAAGCAGAAATCATAGAGCCAAAAAGATAAGAGAGGCTCAAAAACCAAAATCCAAACATCAACAGTCTGAAGACTAACACATTCTCTGCTGTCACATCATCATAGACAAAAGCCATTATATCCGGCGCATAGGCCCAACACAGGAGTGTTACAGCAGTGGCTATGGTGAGCAGAAAGCCTAGAGCTGTATCTGCCAATGGCTTGACTGATAGCTTATCACCAATTTGCTTAGCAAACATGGGAATCAGTAGAATACTAAAATAATATCCTATCATATTGACGGCATCAAGAAGGCGATACCCTGTCGCATACACACCTGCCGCTCTCCCATTATCATCCAGCATCCGCTCTAACATCACAGCATCTATCCGCGTATACAGAATCATCAAAATAAAAGTCATCGCATAGGGCCAGGATCCTTTAAGCAAATTCAGAGAGCGCTCAAGTGAAAACTTAATGGATAGTCCAAACTTTTGATTTAACAGAATCATTCCTACACTGACCGCAACCAACATACTTGCTAGCTGACCATAGATAAATCGCTGGATAGTAATCTGAGAAGAAAAATAGACAAGGTAACCGATGATAAATATCATCAAGAACTTATCCAAGGCTGACAGCCACGCTTCTACTTTGAAGTGCCCTAGTGCTGAAAAATTACTGCGCAAAAAGACAAAGTATGATTGAAATATCATCACAGCACCTAAGCCCAATATCATAGGAAAGTAACTACTTGGATAACCTAAGAGCAGTCCACTCAATACAATGGCACTCAAAAATCCAATGATCAAAAAAATTTTGGTACCGAGAATGTCTGAGAAATATGCCGCCCCTTGATCTCTATTTTGCGAGAGTTGTTTGGAATTGTAGGTAACGATACCCATATCCAAAAGAATCTGAAATATGAAACAGAAATTGAATAAAGCAAAATATACACCGTAAGATTCTGTCCCGACTTGATTCTGCACCTCTGCATCAATGAACAAGACATAAATCGGCTTGATCAAAAAATTGATGACCAGAAGAAGAAGGATGTTTTGGGTAAATTTTGCCCGCAAGCTACGTGTACTCTCTAGTTAAAATTGAGATAATTCTCTAGCACCCAGCCTTGCTGACCTTTATAATCTACCAACACAAATCTTGATCGACGACCATCTAGATTAATCGCATTATCAGAATACTGCAAGATTCTGAGCAAAGATTTGTCAGGAATACGGAGATTAGATTGTTGAGCTCCCATATCTGGCGCCGCACGCATCGCCAGTGACCCCCCCATACTGTTCGTTACCGCTTGAGCGCCTAGGTTGGGCATAGAGCTTTGCGTTGGTCGAGTCGGTTGGGGTGTCGGCATATCATCTAAGACACGTATGGGATCGTGACCGCCTCGACCTAAGACTTGCTCACGATTATATTGTTCCTCTTGCTCACGCATCTTCTCCACTTCCGCCATCAGATCATCATACACTGACCTGGGTGCCGTCTCCACCTCTGGATTGACCTCATTCTCTTGTTGTGCCTCAAGAATCTTTTCCCGGTACTCTCTCAGTATATCTCCTCTGGACTTAGCTTGTGTGTCCTGTGCTTCTACTTGTTCTACTTTCTTTTGCACCTCATCAAAGACACTCTTCTCAGCAGTCTTAACATTATTGTCATCTCTATTCTTAGCTAGGACCTTCCCTAATAAATCACCAAATGCATATAAAAAGCTCATTCTCTATTGTTTAACTACTAATTTAATCAAATCTTTGGATCACCAACCTAAAGGTAAAGTCTATGCGTGGTAATTTGATATTAAGAATCGTCATCATTTTGGCCATCTACTTTGGTTTGACCTATTATGGTGGCGATATGGGCAGAAAGTTGCTCTATCCCATTAGACTCTTTGTCACTTTCCTGCACGAGTTTGGACATGCTATCGGTGCAGTACTCACAGGTGGCTGGGTGGAAGAAGTCCAGATCAATCAAGATGGTAGTGGCTGGACTCGCTCTGCTAACGGCAATAGACCCATTACCATTATGGGAGGCTATCTAGGTAGTGCCTTCTTTGGCAATCTCCTCTTCTACGTCGGAGCCAGAGCACAACAGCTCGTCAAGCCACTGATGGTCTTGGTTATTATCTCTATGCTGGTAACAGGATTCTATTGGTTCAACTCTTTATTTACCACCGGTGTGCTCGTCCTCTTTTCTGTGTTTCTATTTTTTATAGCCTTTAAGACCAATCTAGGCCAAGAGGTTCTGATGTTTTTGGGATTAGCAAGTGTTATCTACATCATACAAGATTTCAACGTAGGGCCCACTTCTGACTTGAAAGCTTATGAAGAGGAGATGGTATTTATCCCTGCTCAAATATGGATGTATATCTGGTTAGGTGTTGCTGTACTTTTGCTTTTATTTAATCTAAAACTGTTATTGCGGTCCCCTACTTCAGATTATGATCGCAGCACCCAAGCACCATAAGTTTTATCGTCTACCCTCACTTCGATATATTGAAATCCTGCAGTGGGCAACTGGATTTCACGACTATTTTGCGCTCTTTCTAAAAGCAGCTGTCCTTCGCGAGAATAAATCTTTAATAAATATGTAGTCCCCCAATCAGGAAGCCTTACAACATTGTCCGTAGGATTAGGAAAAACCGACAACTTCAAATGTGCCGTAGCGGCTACACTATTAGGGCCTATCTTTTCTTCAAGAAACAACTGAGACACCCCAGCTCCTAATACACGATCAAGTAATAGTTGATGTCCTGCATTATTCAAATGAACACCATCACCTGAATTGAACTCGTCTAATACTGTTCCTGCATTGGTAGCCAAGCCATTCCAAAAATCGATAGCAACCTGACCATACCGACTGAGGGTCTGATCACGCATTTCTGTTTGAATATCTATTTGGGATTGGGACAAGCCATTACGGGGTTGCGTCGTACATATCCAATGTGGTATATTTCTAGTGCCGACCTCGGAGAGTATGGCATCATAATTTGACAATTGATCTTCGGCAGAATAATTATTGGCCGCATCATTAGAGGGTAAATTAATGATCAGCCCTTGCGGATTAAGTGATAGGGCTTCGGTGATATTTCTCTCCGCATCTAGGTCCTGACTTACACCATCTGGAATCGGAGTACCTGTAGGCAATATATTGTATGTTGTGAAGCCACCTCTCGCTAAATTTGTGACACGAAATCTTGTGTCATTTTGAAACAATGTATCTCTAAGTTTCCATACCCAAGCACTATCAAGAGCTGTAGGTCCGACTCCAGCTGCAGTAGAAGAACCTAACACAACTAAATGACAATCCAGACTATCCTCTTCAGAAATCGTGAAAGGGAGTGGACTTTGATCCATCAAGTTTTCACTAGAAACTCTGATGCGGCAGTCTACCGAAGGAAGATGTGGTACTGTCCAAGAATATTTTTGAGTTCGTGCATTAGTGGTTTCTATCTCAGTCCAAGTCGTCCCATTATCAATTGTATATTCCAATTTTATTTGAGTTAATCCTTGGCTCTTCCATCGTATCTCAGGAGACTTTTCTGGTTGCCAATATTCTCCACCGGTAGGCGAGGTGAGAAATAATATAGAATCCAAAGGCTCGATGTCATCCTGATACTGGAGTCTTATAGCGCCTAGATAAAAGAACCCAAAGTCATTGTTGTTTTCTGGACCTGCTGTCGCGCTAATGCGAATAGTGCCACCTGGAGCAGGCCGTAAGTTGACCACTTCAACAAACTCACCAGTATTGTTACTCACTTGCAAATACATTGTCGTGTCGAGAAGACCACTAATCGTGTAAGCTGTCTGTCGATTATCTGTCGCTACTCTAGAGGCAAATAAGCGTATATCATAAGTCCTATCCATATCCAAACCAGATAATTGCACAGCACCAGTAGGCTCGGTGTTGCCAGAGAACTCACTAAGATTTCCAAAGAAACTATCTCCAGATGCGGTTGGAGGAATATTTAGGTCCGTATCAGCATTTGGAGTACCATTTGTATTGGTACCATTAAACGCATCCACCACGGCAATGTCGATACCAGTATTTAAGCCAGTAGAAGAAAGTAAATCCAAGAGTGAGCCATTGCTAGAGTTCCCTAAGTTATTCCAAGGTAGCTCAGATGTCGCACCACCTATGTCAATGTTGATTGTCACAAGACTCTGAGTATAAGCAGTCTCCAGAGAAAATAGTAAGGCCAAGAATATATATCGCATAGTATATTTTGTCTGAAACCAAGTTAGATAATTTCAAATAAGAAAAACACCTATCGTATTTACAGTTTTGAGCACTTTTGCATTTCCATATGAAGCTTACCATATAAGTGTATATTTGAATAATCTTTAATATGTTCAAAACCTCATTTCTTTATTTCTTTGCAACAGTGGTTATGATTCTGTCTATAGAGTCGTGCCTACTTTTCAAACCCAAATCTGCTGGGCTAGAGTCCATACAAAGAATCGAAAATAAAGTAGACTCTCTCACTAGTGAAGAGGTCATCGGCAATATGTCCAAGAATGCTATAGAATCTGCTGTAGCAGGACTCAACTCTCGGAAATCAGAAGCAGAACTAGAGCAACTGAGTAAAGAACTTTCTGATAAAATCGGCAAAGAACTAGAAGGCATATTTCTCCGAATCGACACTAGGACACCGGGTGTTAAGTTTGCCAAAGGCGTTACAGATTCTTTAATCAACAAACAATTAGAAAACGACCTATTAGAATTACTTAATGCTTCTATATCTAGAGCTGATGGTAACCTGACTGTTGCCATCAAGCATATAGAAGAAAATCTGGCCAGTAGCATCACCACGCTTGCCAGCACATTCACAGAGAACTCCGCTGTACTTGAAGATGCTCTCTTAAACACCCTTTCTACTCAACTAAAAGATAGCCTCAGTCTATTTATAACCGAGGCCTTAAGTAATGTCGAGTTTAATCAATTTTCGAACCAGCTCAGCACAGAGCTCCTTAGTCGCCAATTCAGAGATACACTAGGAGAAATCGTCTTAGAAATCAAAGAGAAACTTTCCTTTGAATCTGAAGTAGAGGGCTGGTACTATGTACTTAAAGGGCACTTTGTACAAGCTGCACTTTTTATTGCAGCACTCGTCCTTGTCGTTTCTTATATGCGGAATACTATCCAGTATATGGACAGAAAGGATTCTCTAAAAGAAATTTTATCCAACGACCCTAAGCTTAAAAAGGAATTTGAAAATCTGATTAACGAAGCGATGAAGGACAAAAACAACAATGCTTAGTCGCACTTTTTTTTGTTGAAAAATCTCTATAACCAAAGCGACCTTGGCTGAACTTATCCCAGCGTTTCCATTTTTATAATATTCTCCTGTAGGCTGGCAATCTGAGCACCAAAGGCCGACTTATTCATCTTCTCAGTCAATAAACCCATCAGGGGAACCACCGCTATTAAGGCAACTAAGGCAACCATCAATTGTTGGCGGTCTTGTAGCGTCTCCATAATACTATTTCCCTTCAATGTACTAGAAATAAGTATACCCCCCGGCACAGCTAATGGCATTACAAAAAATCCCCAAATGCGTTCCATTCTCAATGCCGAAGTGATGGCCTTCAGATTATGTCTCATCAATTCTAGAACACTGTCATCCATCCTTGATAGTGAATCCATCTTTCTGTACTCTATGTACATAATAACTGCTGCCAAGACATAAAGAGCTACTGCAACAGACATCACTTTTAAGAACTCTACCTTATCTAGATTCAATAACATCAAGACAAAAAAACTGACTAAGAATCCACAACACCAAAGAATCTTAATGCCTAATCCTTTCTTAAGTTTATTAATATCTAATGATGATTTTTGCTTTAGGGCTTTCATAATATTTTCTTTTTCTAGTTTTTTTGATTCAAATTTTTCCTTAGCCATCCGTGTCCATAATAACTGTAGATCCTCGTCATTGCTTAATTCAACTTTCATTGTGTACCGATTTCAATCTGTGAATAATATGGGTCTTTATCCTATGAAGCTTGACATTGACGTAGTTGGTTGTCATACCCGTAATCGCTGCTATTTCTCCATTCTTATATCCTTCGAAATGCAGTGTGATAAGCATCTTATCTACTTCATCTAGACTCTTGACAATGTAATAGAGCATCTCTTTATCTCCACTACCTGCAGACACGTCTGTGTCTGAAAGGTTTTGCGTGGCTGTGAGGGCTTCTGTTTTTTGGTATTTACGCCTGAAATTCAGTGCAGTATTGAGTGCTACCCTGTACAGCCAAGTAGAGAATTGAGCCTCCGCCTTATAATTGGCAAAGCTTTTCCAAGATTGCAATAGGATTTCTTGGTACAGATCCTCTTTGTCTTCCTTACCATCAGTATAGAGACTTACAACCTTATGGATGATGCCCTCGTGGGCGCCTATCTGTTTGAGGAAGATATTTGATGGTGTTGATGGCATACTTGCCTATAAATTATTGATACACCTAGTTAGTAACAAGAGACACCAAAAAATTACAAGGAAGCTCGATTATTTTCAAAATATCTTTTGGAAGGGATAAATTCTGCAGAGGCTGGACAGCAGAGAATAGGCTCGGAAGTATAATCGTAGAGTTGCATCAATGCGTAAGGGTTTCTTGCATTGTAAAAGCTTGAGACTAACTCTAGTATATAAACGAAAAAGACCAGCCACGACTGGCTGGTCTTTTGACGATATATGCGGGGTGCGATTTTAACTCGATCTCACCTGAGGTTGCACTCCGTATCTTATTCTGAGTGGCTCGCGCCGCTCATTACTCAATCACTATCATATGCTTCGTAGCTACTTTGTCGCCAGCTTGTAATCTGTAGTAGATTACACCTCCGCTCAAGCCTGCATTACTCAGCTTAATCTCGTTCTTGCCTGCATTTCCTGTCGCCTCGATCTCTCTCAACACCTGGCCCGTAACATCCATCAATGTCAAGGTCACTTGCTCTGCCTGTGGCAAGGTATAACTGATTACCGTCTCCGCTCTAAATGGATTCGGCTCATTCTGGCCTAAGGCAAATGTGCTCTCTGTCATACCATTCAATGTCAAACCTACTTTCTCCAAGTCTTTGCCCACGTAAGCCTCTGCCTTTGTAATACCACTTGTCATCTCTAGCATCTCTGATACAGATCCTGCCGTATTACTTACGAATGTCAGTGTCAATAACTCTCCAGCCTGTGCTACCTCTAAGTTCTCACTTATCGTAACCGCACCCGCGTGGACTGCTACTCTATCTTCTCCGATACCCGCTACACTTACTAGCTCCATTCCTGTCTCTAACGTAAACTGGTAACCTGATAAGGCTGTCGTCGTAGTCAGTGTCACTTCTACTTCTTGTCCTGCCTCTACTACTGTAGTCGGTGTCGTCAAGTTGATCACTTTGCCTGTCGCTGATGTCTGTGTCAAGCCTAACTGGACATCGTTATCAACGTCTCCTATCTTAACGCCGATGAAGTCTTCCTCCATTAGGTCTAAGCTTAGGTCTTGGATATTTCTTGTCAGATCGTAGTTCCAAGGGTTGTCTATATCCAACTGCTGACCTGCATTCAGAATCATCCAACTCGCATTCTCTGGCAACTCTGTGTAGATACCCAAAATCAATTTTCTTAACTCTACTAAGTCTTGACCATTGATTCTCTGGTCGCCATTGACATCCGCAGCGATCATCTTGTATGGACTATCCAATCTCTC
>CALFUU010000093.1 GCA_937929835.1 uncultured Saprospiraceae bacterium
CTAGTAAAATCTTCACTCGTAGAAGGTGGAACTGTCTGCGCATCATTATCATCATCAAATAGGAAACCTACTGTGTATGTGATATCTGTTGCACAAGAATTAGGTCCTGGCACTGCAATCGGCTTAGGCAAAGTCGCCTCACCAGTACAACGAGATCCAGTAATAAATACTTGCTCAAAAGGAGGACAAGTTGTTATAATTGATGATCTCTGGTCTACCTTGATTACTTGTGTATGTTCCAATATGTCAGAGTTACACCAGTCCAATACTGTAAACTTTCTCAATACCTTCATTCCATATTCACCACAAACAGGAATCTGCTCATCTTCGAATGTTACTCTTAGATTTTCACAAAGCTCTCCAAATGGAACTCTAGGGAAACCCGTCAACGCTGGCAATGGAATATTATCTTCCGTTACTAGATTTGGATTATTGATCAATACTTGGCAATTAAGCGCAGGGAATGCCAATCCATCGTGATTTTCAGGGAAAATAATCTCGTCTAGATCCCATCTTCTGATGTTGATCTGTTGTGTACAAGAATTTGAAAATCCTGAATCTTCGTTAGTTACCGTCCAAGTTCTCATAATTATTTCAGAGAAATCATCCGTACAGTCACTGTTCATTTGTTCATCAGAGAATGAAAAAGATATATTATTTCCACATCCTGTTACTTCTGCAAAATCAGATCCACCAAGAATAGCATCTTCTGACTCACAAGTAAATCTCATCGTAGTCGTCACACCAGTTACAGGTGTTGACCCTCTATTGACAACCATCAAAGTCCATGTACCATTCATGTCGTCATCGTCTCCCATAACATCACTATCAAAAGCGACCTGCGTACCATTTAAGGTAGCAAAAGAAGTAGCTGGACGATAAGCACCTAAATGTGCAAAATTATTTGATGATCTACAGTTTAATAAAGAATCTCCTAAGGCAGCGTATGGATTTACAGCAAAGTCTCTAAAGCTAACATCTAAGTTAGAGAAAGGACAAGGCGTCAATACTGTACTCAAGTCCGCTATGGTAATCATAGTAGGCATTGCTGTAGAAGTAGAACCATTATTATTATCTGGATCTGGCGATACTAGGAAGATCGCCAAGTTCTGTACTGAATCTATCATTGCTTCAAAATCCAGCTCTATTGCAGTTACAGTTCCGTCATTACCAGAAAGGTCAAATGGAATTCTCAATGTATCATTTGCAGGAACGGTACCAACTGCACCATTCAATACTTTTTGATCAATAATACCAGAACCTGGTGCTATCTGATCTGCTACAGAACATCTTACCTCAACTGGTTGAGTAGGACACTCTAACTGTGGTACAGTTTTATCCTCTGCGACAATTGTACCCCAACAATTACCTGAGTCAGATGAAACAGTAACTGTGTAAGTTCCTGGTGCATCTAAAGTTACAGTGTTACCTGGTGTAACACCATCAATTTCTAGTGTAAAGGCTTCGTAACAAAAATCGCCTTCTAACACCATATCTGGAGAAATTACCGCCTGGCAATCCTCATCCATTGTTACATTAATTGCATCGTTACAAGCAACGTTGCTTGATCCTTCTACGACTTCGATATCAACAACACAAGAAGCTGCTGCATTTCCGTCAAGTCTTACTTGTACAAGGACTTCATGAGGACCAAGATCTGCAGGAATAGCAAAACTATAATCTAGTTCGATTCCGTCTGTCTCATTCAAAGGATTACCTGTCGAACTTTGTTGTCCCGTTGTTCCTGGATCTAGAGTGAGATCATAAGTGTACCCTGTTCCTGTTCCAGAACCTGTACAGTCCAATCCGCTAACAGCAATAGTTTGCATCAACTGAGGCATACAGTTAGCGTCAAAAACCCTGATAGGATCTTCAGGACATTCAAATGTAATTCCGTCTGTTACTGTGATCACAATTTCATCAGTTGCAGTAGTACCTCCAAAGAAGGTTACCTCTACTACATAAGTCCCAGACTGGGTGGATGAGTTAAAAGTCTCCATAGGCATAGGATCAGTGGAAGCAAATCCATTTGGACCTGACCAAGACCATAAGACAGCAGTAGTGTTACCTGTACCGTCGTTGGCTGTGGCCATAAATGTCACTTCAGTTGCTTCCAAATCACAAAAGGTTACATCATCTCCGCCATTGGGGGAATCGATGGTAACCGACTGACCTAGCAGACTCGCGCTGCTAATACAGAGCATTACCATCAGGTAAAACGCTGTCGTCGCAGACTTCAAGCTAGTGGTTAAATAATTTTCCATGATTAGAAATTTTTGTGTACTTACGTTAAAAATGTTTGTTTAAAAAAGCTTTTATGTATCTCAGAAACAACATATTATTTTAATTTCAATGTGTTTCGTACTGATTATCAATTATCTAGAGATTATAGTTAGTTGATATTCAGTATTTTTCTAATACATAGATGATGGGATGCAAACATTATACCAAATCGTAATATATGACCGACTGATTCTCACATCCTGAGAAATAGAAGGTCTTACAATTAGAAGCCGAGCCATCGCGGGCAGCCAACTATGCACTATGCACTAAAAGCTGAGCCTCAGTGGACAGCATCAGCTATGCACTAAAACCTCTGTGCACTAAAAGCCGAGCCTCGGTGGGCAGCATCCACTATGCACTAAAACCTATATGCACTAAATGATTTCGACCTTACAAGCTTATTCGTATATTGAGAAGACTCAACATATTTAGATTATACATATATGCCAATTACTATTTATAAGCTCCTGATAATCATTATCCTACTTATCAGTTCTTGTCACAACCCCAGTAAAACCAACTCAGCAGCTATGCCCGGGACGCCTCAGAAATCCTCCACCACTGTCCAGTTGTCCCTAGAAGAGGCCAATCGCTTGGCGCAGTTGCCCTTAGATTGCATACAACAGCCACTGCCCTATAAATCAGGGATCGTTATTGCCCAAGCGTCAGACCTCGCAATGCCAATAGAGCATCACCCAGCCTTTTATGGTTGCTTTGATTGGCACTCCGCAGTACACGGACACTGGTCTCTGATCTACTTGCTTAAAGAGTTTTCAGAGCTGAAGGACAAGGAAGTTATTATGAGCAAACTAGGGGAGAATCTTACCAAAGAGAATATCCTTCAAGAAGTAGACTACTTTTCCCTTAACAAACAGACCAAATCCTTTGAAAGAACTTACGGATGGGCTTGGCTGCTCAAGTTGAGTGAGGAGCTATACACTTGGGACCATCCCCAAGCTCAGAAATGGCATAAGAATCTGCAACCCTTAACAGAACATATAGCTCAGGCGTATCAGGATTTCTTACCTAAGCTCGTCTATCCTATACGCGTAGGAGAGCACACCAATACAGCCTTCGGGTTGGTGTTTGCCTTGGATTATGCCAGGACCGTCGGAAATACAGGCCTAGAAGCCAGTATAAAAAAACATGCTCTAAGGCTATACAAAGCAGATAGAGATTGCCCTATCACTTGGGAGCCAAGTGGATATGACTTTTTATCGCCGTGCCTCCAGGAGATGGACTTAATGCAGAAAGTACTGAGCCAAACAGAATTTGCAGACTGGTCTAAGGCCTTCTTGCCAGCGTTGTTCAAGGGAGAATCTACGATGAAGCCCGCAGAAGTACTGGATCGATCAGATGGAAAACTAGTGCATCTGGATGGACTAAATTTCTCACGAGCTTGGTGCCTCTACAGCGTCAAGGATTGTAATAGTTGTAGAGCGATAGCCGATCAACATCTGAATTTTTCACTTCCCAAAATTACTGACGGTGATTATGCTGGAGGGCATTGGTTGGCTTCATTTGCCTTATATGCTTTTAAGTGCAGCAAAGAAAGTGCAGAGTGAGTTTGCTGAAAAAATATTTTGGACCGAGCACACTGATTGCGGCTGCGTTTATTGGGCCAGGTACTGTAACCACCTGCACTTTGGCAGGGGTACAAACTGGCTATAGTCTCCTCTGGGCGCTGGCTTTCTCGATAGTGGCGACGATTATCTTCCAAGAGATGTCAGCCCGACTAGGGTGGGTTACGAGATCGGGACTTGGAGAATCTATAACTACGAGCCTAGGCAGTAGTGGCATCAAGTATTTTGCAATTTTCTTAGTGACGAGTGCCATTCTCATAGGTAATGCTGCTTATGAGGCAGGCAATCTAAGTGGAGGCGTCTTAGGAATAGAATTGCTCATCGGTCCGCAAAAGTTTTGGCCTTTGGTAATGGGTGGTATTTGTTTTTTAATGCTGTCCATTGGCAAGTATCGACTTGTAGAAAAACTACTGATAGGACTCGTCATAACGATGAGCATTTGTTTTGCGATAACGGCTATACTCGTACAGCCGGACCTAGGCGCAGTATTACAGGGATTTATTCCTAGAAATCCAGAAGAAGATTTGCTATTGGTCTTAGCACTGCTAGGTACTACAGTGGTTCCATATAACTTATTCCTCCATGCGTCGACTATAAGTAAGAAATGGGAGAGCACGGCCTCTCTCCGTGAGATAAGAGCAGAAAATAGAGTCTCCATCTTAATGGGTGGCATAATTTCCATACTCATAGTGATCACTGCGGGTACATTTCAAGGGGGTATAACAGAGGTGAAATCTGGTCAAGATCTAGCTGTGCAGTTAGAACCCTTATTTGGTAGTGCTGCCAAATATTGTATGGGTGTCGGGCTACTAGCGGCTGGATTAAGTAGTGCCTTGACTGCACCATTAGCAGCTGGATATGCAGCGCAAGGATTATTTAATTGGCCAAAAGATGAAGAAGATATTAGATTCAGAATGGTATGGATGATTATTCTTGGACTAGGAATAGCAGTCAGCACAATTGGACTGAAACCCATCCTCGTTATTAAGTTTGCTCAGATTGCCAATGCCTTACTTCTACCATTCATAGCTGTGTTCTTGATCTATGTATCTAACTCTAAGAAATTATTACAGAAGCACATCAACAATAAGTGGCAGAATACCTTGGCGATAGGATTACTTTTTACAACAATAATCTTAAGCCTCAAGTCATTAAATAAAATATTTCAGTTTATCTAATGCACCAAGTCACGAAAAGAATAGACCTCAACTGTGACCTAGGAGAAGGGTATAATGATGCACTCATATTTCCCTATATCAGTTCTTGCAACATCGCGTGTGGAGGACATTATGGAAACAAGAAATCCATACATCAAGCCATTGCATCTGCCCTAGAGCACAAGGTGGCCATAGGGGCGCATCCAGCTTATCCTGACAGAGAAAATTTTGGAAGAAAAGTACTCGACATCTCTATTGACAAATTAAAGAAAAGCATAGCAGACCAACTTGAAACTTTCATAAACATATGTGCTCAACTCAATACAAAACCTACACACATCAAGCCTCACGGTGCTTTATACAATGAGATGGCAAAGGATGAGCCACTAAGCCATAGTATACTACAACTGTTCACAGAAATTTGTCCCGATGTCGTCGTGTACGGCCTCTCAGGCTCAGCCACAGAAAGGGTCGCACAAGAAATGAATATTCCTTTCATCAATGAAGGATTTGCAGATAGGGCTTACTGGCAGAATAAATCCTTAGTATCTAGATCAGTGCCGGGTGCCGTACTCACCGAATGGACTCAGATACAAGCCCAACTTGACGGCTTACTCCGAGGACAACTGAATACTATTGATAATAAAAAAATAAGTCTAAAAATAGAAAGCATCTGCCTACACGGCGACACACCTAGTGCAAGCAACATTATTCAACATATATATGAATACGTAAAATCAAAAGGATATGCAATTCATTCATATAGATAAATACAAACTTTCACTAGAACAGTATGGCAGTGAATTCATCCTGATCACATCTTTGGAACAAAAAAATCTCATCCCAGTATCAGAGGCCATCTACAAGGCTAAGCTTAACTTTACAGAAGAAGTTATCGGAACAGATGATGAAATTTGCCTCAAGCTGCGTTCCCCCTTTGACAAGATATCAATAAAACAGTTGGAATCTATTCAACTAGATAAGCGCAGTCAACCAAACAAATATATCTTACCTGTGCACTTTAATGACCACCAAGATTGGCGAGCGATAGAAGACTTCAGCAGTAAGTCAAGAGAAGAGATTATCGATGAGCTGATCACGACAAATCTTACTTTTCATATGCACGGATTTTTGCCAGGCTTTCTATACATAAGTGGCTTACCAGAATATCTACATTGTCCTAGAAAAGCAACTCCCAGCAAGCGTGTAGAAGCAGGAACCATCGCTATAGGCGGACCTTATCTCGGCCTGTACAGCTGTAGCAGCCCTGGGGGATGGTATAGTATAGGTCGTTGTCCATTAATAGTCTTTGATCCTAGTCAGGAGCCACCTACTTCATTGCAGCACGGAGATACGGTCTTATTAGAGTCTGTATCCAAAGAAGCCTATCATACACACATAGACAGTAAGCTAGACTCAGATCATTATGGGTAGCTGTATCCTATTACAACCAGGCGCTCTGACCACACTACAAGACAATGGTAGAAGCGGCTATGCACAGTATGCTATCCCTAGCGGTGGGGTAATGGATGTTGTCGCTGCACATAAAGCTCAGCAACTTGTGGGCAACGATCCAGATTGGCCCATCGTGGAATGCACGCTTAAAGGCCCAAAAATAAAATTTGAATCAGAAACAAAAATTGCATTGACGGGTGGAGATATGCAATGGAAGCTCAATAGAGAACTTGTCGAGAGAAACGCAGTGATCAATGTTCAAGCCAATGATATACTCTCTAGCGGATTCACAAAGGACCAGCCGCGCTCTTATCTCGCCATTAGAGGAAAAATAACAACTAGATACCATTACAATTCCTGCTCTACCTATGGGCCTGCACAGCTAGGGCATAAGCAAGGACAAGCCTTGGCAGCGGGGGATAAAATTACCTGGGTAGAGAGCCATATGCATGTTACAAATCAGTCTCTAGTCAATCAGAACTTGTCAACAGAATACATCCACTTACACAGAGGTCCAGAATACAACCTGCTCCCAGAAGAATCTAGGCATCGTCTTGTCTCCGAACAATACAAAGTCGGCCCAGATAGCAATAGAATGGGTGCAAGACTCTTAGGACCAAAATTGATTTCAGGAACAATCAAAAAAAGTGTGCCTGTCTTACCCGGCTTTATGCAACTACCTCCGAGCGGTTTTCCTATAGTTGTACTCCAAGATGGACAGACGACAGGTGGTTATCCGCGTATAGCTTTTCTAAAGTCACAAGAACTCAACGCCTTTAATCGACTACCTATCGGGCAGCTCTTTAGATTCCAGCTTGTCTCATAAAAAATAGGGTTACCTTTGCTCTATGCAGCTAACCAAAAGACAAAAACAAGCGATGTCAAAGTTGGGTATCACCCATCTCAATCCTATGCAAGAGGCTGCACATCAGGCCATTACAGAACAGAATGAAATTGTCTTGCTCTCCCCAACTGGATCTGGTAAGACAGTCGCCTTCCTTTTACCCTTGCTAGAGAGGATTGATGCTCAAGTAGAAGCGGTACAACTACTCATATTGGCGCCATCTAGGGAGCTGGCCATACAAATAGAAACTGTCCTCAGACAGATGGCAACAGGCATCAAAGTCAATGCCTTCTACGGAGGCCAACACTTTACAAAAGACAAACTCAATCTCAAGCATATACCTGCCGTACTCATAGGTACCCCAGGCAGAATTGCCGACCATATCAGAAGAGAAAGTTTTTCACTGTCCAAGACAAGACTATTGGTCATAGATGAGTATGACAAATCTCTAGAAATAGGCTTCGAAAAAGAGATGAAATTCATCACTCAAAAACTCAAAGCTTGCAAAAAAAAGATACTCACCTCTGCAACAGATGGTATAAGTCTTCCGGGTTTTTTGGAAATGGAAAGTGCTACCCGCTTAGATTTCTTACACACTCAAAAAGATAGCATAACGATCAAGCACATCTTATCTCCTGACAAGGACAAGCTACCGACACTCATCAAAACTTTAAAACATTTAGGAGATCAGCTGGCACTTGTGTTTTGCAATTACAAAGACAGCATCAACAGAATCAGTGAAAGACTGGAAGAAGAGGGCATACCACACGGTCGCTATTATGGGACTATGGAGCAGAAAGATAGAGAGCGGGCACTGATAAAATTTAGGAATGGCACACATCGTCTCCTCATTACTACAGACTTAGCTGCGAGAGGATTAGATATTCCAGAGATAAAAAATATTATCCATTATCACCTTCCCTTTAGAGAAGAAGAATTTGTCCATAGAAATGGTCGTACTGCAAGAATGAATGCAACCGGAACAGTCTATGTCCTCCAGTGGGCGGAAGAAGAATTGAAAGCATATCTCCAAGACACAGAAGCAGAAATATTATCTGAGTCTCAGCCATTGGCAGAAACAGAATGGACAACTCTATTTATATCTGGAGGTCGCAAAGACAAAATATCTAAAGGAGATATAGTTGGCTTGTTTATAAAAGAAGGGGGCCTGTCTAAAGAGGAACTAGGTCTCATAGAACTGAAACAAGATTGTGCCTTTGTCGCTGTAAAATCTAAACTCAGCGCTCAGCTCTGCACGCAAGTAAATAACTCCAAAATCAAAAAAAGGAAAGTAAGAATCTACGAAATTTGAGACTGACAGCTCTACCTATAACTAGTCGTTCTTTTCATTTATTCTGCAATAACCAGACGACACCTTATTATCAATACTAACGATGTGGTCTAATCTGATGCGGAGACCATTTCTTAAAATCATATACTCAGCCTCACCAGTGTTTTCCCAAGTCTTGATGACTGCAGTCAATTTAACCTCAGCATCATCGAGCAGATAGCTGATCTCTACAGGTTGCCGTAAAGTTGCATAATGCTCTATGATATCGAGGTAGCCACAGTCGATAGGGACATATTTCTTTTTAGCTGGCGACATACGCAATAGTCTTATTAGTTACTAATCCAAACAGACGCTTCAGTGATATGATTATCAATCTGTCCATCTCGCAAAGGTAATAAAAAGCAAAGTGTAGTCTTCCCGACCTCTAGTGCAGTAGTTTGTGAGATTACAAAACCAAACCGCCCTCAAATGCTTTTGGATATGCTGAATCTAAAATACTTTCAACAAATAATACAACAATTTAAAAAATGAAGATCCTACTAAAACTTACTGTAGCCCTGATTCCTATGCTTTTGGTATCTCAGATGGCCTATAGCCAAAAACAAATAGACAAGCAATCTAGAAAGGTATTGGATAAGATGATTTCTGTTACTGGATCTTACGATAAGCTCCGCGCGCTCAATGACGTTGAGTTTCATTATGTGTACGACAATTTTGATGCTGGTCGTGATGTATCTCACGAGAAACTCATCTTTGATGGCGAAGCGACTTGGGCGAGATATACTGAGCATCAGCGAAATGTCCTCCCAGGCAAGGAAGGTATAGCAGAACAGAGTTTAGTTAATGGCCAGCCACAACTGACACTCAACGGTAAGTATGTAACCGACGCTAAGGCGCTAGGTGCCACGACTTTCCTAAGAGAAGTCAACCCTTATTGGTTTACGATGATATACAAGTTAGAAGACAAGAGTACCATCTACAAGCATATGGGGACTGAGTCGATTGATGGCACAGAGTACGACAAGATCTCTTTGACTTATGATAATGCAATGACTGGCAAGGCGGCGGATGATGAATACATCTTGTACTTTAACAAAGACACGCATATGCTAGATCAATTTTATTTCTCATTGCCCGCAATGGGAGTCAATGATCCAGTGATAAAGATGACATTGGAGTACGAAAAAATAGATGGCATCTACGTACCGATGGTGAGAAAGTCATATGCACCTAATCCAGAGACTGGAGAATATAGCCTTAATGGAGAATACACATTTAAGCAGGTCAAATTCAACAATGGATTTAAGCCGGCCGACTTTGTGCTCAAAGGATAGACATTTATAATACCCTCTTTTAATAAATGCAGTCTGAAGCCATTGGTTTTAGGCTGCATCTTTATTATAGCTCTTCTGTTACCATCATCTCCTTTTTGACCCCTTCCTCTAGACAGATAAATGTCTCTGTCCTAGCAATGCCGTCTATAACCTGCACCTTCTCGGATAGGATATCCATCAAGTGAAAGTTATCCTTTGCGTAGATTTTGGTAAAAATGGAGTAATTGCCTGTGGTAAAATAGGCCTCTGTAATCTCAGCGACGGCACTAAGCTTCTCTTTGACTTTAGGATAATGTCGGGCCTTTTCTAGAAATATACCGACATAGGCAATGGTATTATAACCGAGTAGTTTATAGTCGATGGTAGCAGTGTAGCCTTTGATTATACCGCTATTTTCGAGCTTATCTATGCGACTTTGTGTGGCGACATTGGAGATATTGAGCGGTTCCGCTAGGGCCTTGGTGCTTTGACGGCTATTGGTCAATAAAGAGTTAATTATCTTAATGTCAGTCTGATCTATCATTTAATTTATGAAGTTTACTTGACCTCAAAATTAATTTAATTTAGTTTTACAATCAAATAAGTTAATTATGTGCGGAATAATAGGCGTTTTTGATTTAAAAACTAAAGCAGCAGAACTCAGACCAGAAGTCCTCGAAATGGCCAAGTGCCTCAGACACAGGGGGCCCGATTGGTCAGGCATACATCTAGGCGAGAAGGCCATCTTAGCCCACGAGCGCTTGGCTATTGTAGACCCTAGCTCAGGTCGCCAGCCTTTATACAGTGATGACAAGAAGATCGTCCTAGCAGTCAATGGAGAGATCTATAACCATCTAGAACTCAGAAAGGAATTTCCCGACTACCCATTCCAGACAGCCTCGGACTGCGAGGTCATACTCCCATTATACCAAAAATATGGGCCAGACTTTATCGATAAGCTCAACGGCATCTTTGCTTTTTGTCTCTATGATGAGGAGCAAGACCGCTATCTCATCGCTCGCGACCATATGGGTATCATCCCCCTATATGAGGGCCACGACCAGCAAGGCAACTACTACGTCGCCTCCGAACTCAAAGCCTTGGAACAGAAGTGTAACCGCATCGAGGTCTTTCTGCCCGGACACTACAGAGTCAGTGATCAGTTAGAGTTACAGAAGTGGTATGCCAGAGACTGGCAAGAATATGATAAGGTCAAAGAAAATGTAAGCGACAAAGCAGAACTCAGACAAGCTCTAGAAGCTTCCGTCAAGAGACAACTGATGAGTGATGTGCCTTATGGCGTACTGTTGTCGGGTGGCTTAGATTCGAGTATAGTGGCCGCTATAGCCAAAAAATATGCCTCTACACGCATAGAATCCGAGGGCAAAGAACAAGCTTGGTATCCCCAACTGCACTCTTTTGCGATAGGGCTCGATGGGTCTCCCGATCTGGCTGCTTCTCGAAAAGTAGCTGATCATATAGGCACTGTGCACCACGAGGTTACCTATACCGTACAAGAAGGTCTCGATGCGATCAAAGATGTCGTCTATTATCTGGAAACTTATGACATCACCACGATAAGAGCCAGTACACCTATGTACCTCTTGTCTAGGGTTATCAAGTCTATGGGCATCAAGATGGTGCTATCGGGCGAGGGTGCTGACGAAATCTTTGGCGGCTACCTCTACTTCCATAAGGCGCCTAGCGCTCAGGCTTTCCACGAAGAGTCTGTAAGAAAACTCTCTACCCTCTACCAGTATGACTGCTTGAGAGCCAACAAATCACTGGCAGCTTGGGGAGTTGAGGGACGTGTCCCTTTCCTGGATAAAGATTTTATGGATACCGCTATGCGGCTCAATCCTAAAGACAAAATGTGCGGAGGCGGTAAGATGGAGAAACATATACTCAGAGAGACCTTTGAGGATTTGCTCCCCCATGAAGTTGCTTGGAGACAAAAAGAGCAATTTTCTGATGGTGTCGGCTACAGTTGGATAGATTCACTCAAGGCGCTGGTAGAAGAGCAAGTGACTGATGATATGATGGCCAATGCGGCACATCGCTTTCCTACGCAACCACCTACAACCAAGGAAGAATACTATTACAGAACAATCTTTGAAGGGCACTTTCCTTCAGATCAGGCGGCTCTGACAGTACCTTCTGTGCCTTCTATTGCGTGCAGCACACCGGTAGCCTTGGAGTGGGATGCCGCCTTTAAGAACCAAAATGAGCCATCAGGAAGGGCTATAGCCACTGTACATATGGATGCGTATTGATAGATAATCAAAACATTTGCCCATAAAAGGAATTTAGATATATAATAGATGCGTGGAACCATCTTGGTGAGGATAGGACGCCTGACACTGAGATATATGTTTTCCCGCTCTATACCTAAAAGAATATCGGCAACACCCTTATTCAGTTATATGACGACATATTGTACTTGTCTGTCGGTACTCATTTAACTAAATTTAGGTGCTGATATTATCAATTAAATCAATTCCTATTTATGAAGTTATTTTTTCCCTCTTTATTCTTTTCGGTTCTAGTATGCTCTTCCCTCTACTCTCAAAACAATCTAAGATCCGAACTGAATAAGACCTTACACGCCTATGACATTACGGAAGTCCATATCAATAGTCTATACGATCAAGTCAGTACGAGCAACAAGTTCCAAGTTACCACCCTCACACTTGGCGGTATAACCTACGAATTAGAGCTGTGGGATACTGGAATGCGTTCAGAAAACAATGTCGTAAGACTGGCCAGTGGCAAAAGTTATGAAGGTACCGCGCCCATTCCTCTCAAAGGTTACGTCAAAAATGACCTAGGTAAATCTGTAAGACTTACGATCAATAAAAATTTTCTATACGGATATATAGAAACGGATAAAGGTGTCTTGAATATAGAACCAGCTTGGTACTTCGACAGAGAAGCGGACAAGCATCTCATCGTCAGCTACTACGATACAGCGACAAAAAAATCAGCACAACCAGGCACTTGTGATCTCCATAACCATTCTGAAACTCTAGAAAAAGACATAGAAGCTCAGGTCAGAAACGCCAGCAGACAAATAGGTGATTGCTACATCGTAGATATCGCCCTAGCAGCAGACTGGCTGATGACAGATCTGTTTGGTAGTGTCGGCGATGTCGACGATCAGATCTGTGGTGTACTCAATGATGTGCAGGGCAATTATGATGATGAATTCTTAGACGTTGTAGAATTTGATCTACGGGATGTATTTATATCTGATTGCAGCACTTGTGATCCTTGGACCAGCTCCACCAACTCTGGAACGCTACTCAATTCTTTTACCAACTGGGGTCCTAGTGGCTTCTCATCACACGATGTAGCGACACTATGGACAGCGAGAAACCTAAATGGCTCCACCATCGGTGTGGCTTGGCTAGGAGGTACCTGTACAGGTAGTCGCTATAATGTCTGCGAGCATTTTTCTAATAACTCCAATTTACTGAGGGTATTGCAAGCTCACGAGTTGGGCCACAACTTTGACGCTGAGCACGATAATGGAGGTGGATTTATTATGTCTACAAGTGTCAACAATACAAGTACTTGGTCTGCGGATTCACAACTAGATATAGAAAACTTCTTACCTACGGCGGGTTGCTTTGGGACTTGTTCTAGTGGCTCACCACCTACAGCCAACTTCTCATTTGAAGTCACAGAATCTTGTGTGGTTGGTGAGGTAGAGTTCGAGGATATGTCAGGATTGGCTTCTGAGTGGTTCTGGACTTTTGAAGGTGGAACACCCGCCACCTCCACAGAACAAAATCCTATTGTGACTTACGCATCAGCAGGCACCTTCGATGTTACCTTAGAAGTAATCAATGCCTCAGGTGAAGACGAATTAGAATGGACCGATGCAGTGGAAATATTTGATGGCCCTGTTGTAGATTTTGACTTTGACAATAATGAATTACTCATTTTCTTTGAAGATGAAAGTAGTTTTTCTGGAACCCCAGACTACTTCTGGGATTTTGGTGATGGCAATACTTCTGATGAGCAAGACCCAGTACACAGCTATGCAGCCCCAGGAGATTACACTGTTATTTTAGAAGTGGAAGATGACTGTGGTTTTGGGGAACTTATATTGGACATAGAAGTTTTTGATAATCCTATAGCTAATTTCACTGCGGACAACTTAGAAATCTGTAGAAATGATGCCGTCACCTACACGGATCTTAGTTACGGGAATATAGAAGAATGGGATTGGTCTTTTGATGGCGCCGTTCCGAATAGTTCCACAACGGAAAACCCAACAGTCGTATATAATATCGCTGGAACCTATAGCACCTCGCTAGAAGTAGAAAATATAGAAGGAGACGATGACATCACATTTGAAAATTACATTACCGTCCTCGCAGATGCGGAAGCTGGATTTAACTTCACGACCAATGGTGCCTCTGTAACTTTTACAAGTACATCCATCAATGGTACCAGTTTCCTTTGGGATTTTGGTGATGGCAATACCAGTACGGAACAGAACCCTACGCATACATATACAAGCTCAGGCAGCTACACTGTATTGCTTACTGTTTCCAATCAGTGCAACACAGATATGAGAACCAGAGAAGTCACTATAGAGTTACAGCCCGTAGCTGCTTTCGGCACGAGCCAATCGACTACAGGTTGTGCTAATTATACGATTAACTTCACCGATAATTCCACAAGCAATCCTACTGCTTGGAACTGGAGTTTTCCTGGCGGCACACCTGCCACCTCTACCCTACAAAATCCAACGGTGACTTACACACAGAGAGGCATATATTCTGTCTCGCTGACCAGTTCCAATTCGTTTGGGTCTAGCACCGCATCAATGGAAGACCTGGTCACTATCAATGATGTACCAGAACTAACTGCCTCGTTTACAGAAAATCTTCTTTCTGTTCAGTTTAATAGTACCGCAAACTTTGCAGACAATATATCTTGGAATTTTGGAGATGGCAACACTTCTACGCTTGCTAGCCCTACACACACCTATGCTGCGGCAGGCAACTATACGGCTACCGTCACTGCAACAAATGTCTGTGGATCTGTAAGCCAAGAATTTAATCTAAACGTCGATCTCCTGCCTAGTGCCAACATCACGGCTAACGTGACTGCGGTATGTGAAGGAGAGACGGTTACTTACTCTAATAATTCTAGTTCCAATATTACAGAATGGAATTGGAGTTTCCCTGGAGGAACACCAGCTACGTCTACTCAGCCCAATCCTACAGTGACTTACAGTACCGCAGGCAGCTATGGTGCCACACTCAGTGTATCCAATGCCGCTGGGCAGGGAAATGGTTCTGTCACGGACTTTATAAACGTAACAGCAGTACCTGATGCCAGCTTTACCTTCGACCAGAGGGACAACTTATTAGAATTGGTGAATACAACAGCAGGTACTTCCGTAGAATGGACTATCAGTGATGGTACGACCTCTAACTTACAAGCGTGGACGCATACGTTTATGGATAACGGCACCTATACTGTAACTGTAACGACGACGAACCAATGCGGGTCAGATACAGAATCATTTAGTGTTTCTGTAAATGCATTTCCGAGTGCAGGGTTTACAACAAGTCAGACAACAGGCTGCACGCCATTGGAGGTTAATTATACGAGTACAAGTACAAACGCCACCAACCACAATTGGAGTTTCCCAGGAGGCACACCATCTTCTTCTACGGAGGTTAACCCTGTAGTGGTATACAATACAGAAGGTACTTTTGATGCGACGTTGACCGTGAGCAATACCGTAAGCTCAGATGCGACAACACAGACGCAATTGATTTCTGTTGCCTCATTACAGCCACTGACTTTTGATTCTCAGCAAAACGGTAATGTTATACAGTTGTCTAACACAACACCGAACACCCAGACTGCTTGGACGATCAGTGATGGCGCTACTTCTACGCAACCCAATTTCACACATACATTCCAAGAAAATGGTACGTATGAGGTTACACTTCTCGTGAGTAATCCTTGCGGATCAGAAGAGACAACCTTTACAGTAGTAGTAGATGCGTTGCCGACAGTAAGATTTACTGCTGATCAGACAAGTGGCTGTACACCACTGCAGGTAGCCTTCACGAGTGAGACGACAAATGCCTCTACAATCAATTGGACATTCCCTGGTGGCACACCTGCTACATCTACGGAAGCCAATCCTGTGGTCACCTACAATACAGACGGCGTCTACGATGTCACTTTGACTGTAGGCAATACCTTTGGAAGTGAAGTAGCGGTGATGTCTCAGTTAATTTCTGTGGCATCTATAGCACCACTTACTTTTGACTCTAATCAAAATAATAACGTACTCTCACTCAGCAACACGACGCCTAATACACAGACGCTTTGGACAATAAGTGATGGCACGACTTCTACCGACCCATCGTACACACATACATTTAATACGAATGGCACCTTCCAAGTGACACTCCTCGTGAGTAATGCCTGTGGCTCAGAAGAAACAAGCTTTGAAGTTGTTGTCAACAATCTTCCTGAAGTTGGCTTCGACATCACCTCAGACACCGAGGGCTGTGCACCATTAGTTGTGACGTATCAGAGCAACGCTGTAAATGCAGACAGTCACAACTGGAGTTTTCCTGGCGGAGAGCCAGCTACCTCCACTGAGGTAAATCCTACGGTAGTCTACACGACGGCAGGCATATTTGATATCAATCTACAAGTCAGTAACGCCTTTGGTACTGTACAAGATAATAGAGCAGGACTGATCAGGGTGAGTGATGTACCCTCTGCCAGTATCTCAGAGGTCAACATCGAAATGAGTGATGTCGCCTTTACAAGTGAGATTCTTGGCGCGACATCCTTGCTTTGGAATTTTGGTGATGGCAATACGAGCACAGAAGACAATCCGAGTCACACCTATGACACACCAGGCACCTATACTGTTACGCTAGAAGCAACCAATCAATGTGGCACCTTTACTGTAGAGACCTCCGTCTTTATCGATATAGCTTCGGATGTAGATGATCTTGCTACAATAGATGCGTGGCGTCTAGCACCTAATCCTTCTTCTGGTCTTGTTAATCTGATTTTCGATGGACCGACAACTGAGGATCTCAGTTATGAAGTTCTAGATCTTTCAGGAAGAAAATTATTATCTAAAAATCTAGCACGAGGCATCAATAAAGATGAACTATCTCTAGAGCAGCCAGGTGTTTACCTTTTTGTAATTACCCAAAATAGCAGCAGAGAAGTGCGCAGATTGATTATTATGCAATAAGCCAATAAAAAATATTGGGGAAAGGGGCTGATAGATGTTAGCCCCTTTTTTTATTGTCTATAAGTATTGGAACATTAAGCTCATTTTGAATCAAAATAAATTTTCACATTTTGAATTATCTAACAATTTATTCATCTTACGAAAAACCCTAGTTCTCCAATCAATTAATCATTTGCCTCGCCGGCAGGCTTTCATTTTTGTCTTGAAACAAAAACGAAACAAAAAATTCAAGGCTTATTTCATTTCTTTACGGTTCTAAAAACTAAAATTTCTAAACGGGCTTAACTCGCCTTTGGCTCAAACAGAACCCCGCTTTTAACGAAATTTAAGCTTTTAGTCCCTAAAATGAAAAATGCCAATTCTTAAAAATTAATCATCGAATAAATGTTCTCTATTTCTAAAAATGCTCGGAATGCTTAAAGCCCTCTCTACCCTATCGACAATACTTCTCTTTTCTATTGTCCTAGCAATAAGTAGCTGTCAGCCTTCAACTCCCAACTCCGGCACCAAGCTTAATGAAGTTTTGGTTATGGGGACAATACATAGTGGACATCTGACTGATGAAGTCTACAACCTAGACTTACTGACTAAGCTGATCAAAGAAATAAATCCAGATTACATCTTATCTGAAATTCCTCCTGACAGATATGCTTCTGCGATGGAAGGATTCAAGAGAGATGATACGATATCTGAGCCGCGAGTAATACGCTTTCCAGAATATGTAGATGTCGTATTTCCTCTTTCAAAGAGTATGGATTTTGAAATTATCCCTACAGCAGGATGGACAGACATAATGGCCTCAGAACGACGTGAAAAACTCCGGGCTATCAGTCAAGACTCGGCACGTGTTGATGATTGGAAAGCGTACATCAAGGCTAACGAACTTTCAGATTCCTTGTACAAAGCAACCGGCAAAGAGAATAACCCCTATTTTATCCATACACCTACGTATGATAGCTTGATGGATGTCAGCTTACAGGTCTACAATCAGTTATTCAATCAAGAATTAGCCTTGGGTGGTTGGGACAATATCAATATTGCGCACTACTGGAACATTCATAAAGCCTTGAATAAATACACTCAATCAGGGAAAAGATTTCTCATCATCTACGGAGCAGGTCATAAAGGTTGGTTTCTACGAGAGCTCAGAGAAAGAGACGACATAAAGCTCTTAGAAATGAAACCCTTCTTGGACAAAGTGATGCAATAATAATATCACACGACAGCTACAACAACTTAGTCCTCAAATAAAACAACACCACTTATGCCCGTAAGAAAAATAGAAAGAGACGATATCCCTGCACT
This sequence comes from uncultured Saprospiraceae bacterium, assembly GCA_937929835.1. Lineage (GTDB taxonomy): Bacteria > Bacteroidota > Bacteroidia > Chitinophagales > Saprospiraceae > RFSX01. The sequence continues at coordinate 18,487 of CALFUU010000093.1, forward strand.
TAAATTAGTACTCGATACTCTAGAACTCTTCCCTTCGGAGATGCTAGAAGCTATGATGGCTGATTATCTTGATAATCCCGAGAGTGGTGACTACTGGTTTGCCGCCACAGAACAAGATCAACCTATCAGCATCGGCTACTGTGCACCAGAGCAACTCACGGAAGGCACCTATAACCTTCTCGCCCTAGGTGTAAAGAGTGACATACAAAGTAAAGGCATCGGAAGTGAAATGGTGGGCTATATCGAAGGCCTGCTCGCAGCGGCTGGCCACAGAATTCTTATCGTAGAAACCTCCAGCACTGAAGCCTTCCAATCGTCTCGCCATTTTTATGAAAAACAAGGCTATACTCAAGAAGCTGTTATCAGAGATTTCTGGAGCGACGGAGATGACAAGGTCGTTTACTGGAAGAGACTGCAGGCTGCTAACTAGAACGGGAGCTTGCCTAAGTCCACGTTGCCACCAGTGATCACGATGCCAATTTTCTGCCCAGCAAATTTAGCCTTCTCGACAAGTATGGCAGCGAGTGGCACTGCGCAGCTCGGCTCTATGATGATTTTCATCCGCTCCCATACCAGGCGCATGGCCGCAATAATTTCTCCTTCCTCGACACGGATTATCTCATCGACATACTGCTGTATAATCGGAAAGTTGATATCGCCTAGATGTGTCCTCAAGCCATCAGCGATGGTATCGGCTTTGAGATTTTTGATGATCTTACCAGCCTTGAGAGAGAGGTAAGCATCATCTGCCGCCCGCGGCTCCCCTGCTATAGTCTTACAATTCTTTCCAAAATGATGCACTGCTAAAGCCGTCCCAGCTAGCAGTCCTCCCCCACCCACGGGCACCGCTACCACATCGAGATCAGGCTGCTCTTCCAGCAACTCCATCGCTGCAGTTCCTTGTCCTAGGATAACGTCCAGATCATTTGAGGGATGGATGAATGTCGCTGCGTACTGGTCGATGAGCGCATCAGCAGCCGCTTGTCGCGCCTCTATAGTCGACACACTTTCTGTAATCTGACCGCCATAACCTTTGACTGCTTCTTTTTTGACTTGGGGTGCATTCTCGGGCATAACGATATAGGCAGGAATATCGAGGGAGTGGGCTGCTAAGGAGACCGCTTGTGCCATATTGCCTGACGAATGCGTGACGACCCCATTGGTTCGTTGAGCATCTGAAAGCTGCAGTATAGCATTGGAGGCTCCTCTCATCTTAAAAGCACCCATACGCTGGAAATTCTCACACTTAAAAAATATCTCTGCACCAGCGATGTCATTGATGGCTGTAGAGCTAAGCACTGCCGTCCTATGGATATAGGGCTTGATGCGGGTATGGCAGTCCAATAAGTCTTGACGAGTAGGCATAGAACTTTGCATACGCTAAGTTAGCAAAGACTAGACACAGCTCTTACTCATATTTTGATTATCCTTGTGCCATAACTCTATATTTTGATAAAGCTCGAAAAACATCTTACGCCGAAACTCCCTAAGCCTGTCAGACTCTCTGATTATGTCGCCGGCATCTTTGAGACCATTACAACAAAGAAAGGGATGAAAAAAGCCATCGAAAAAGGCCTCGTCAAGGTCAATGGAGATGTCTCCTTTACAGGTCGATACATCTCTGGTGGAGAGGTCATAGAGCTGTACAAAAAGGAAGAAACAGACAGGGCACCCATCGTCAAGATGAAACTTGAGGTATTGTATGAAGATGACTACATCGCTATCGTCAACAAACCTGCAGGTATCGTCGTGAGTGGCAACAAAAAGCACACCTTGGTCAATGCGCTCCCGTATAACCTCAAGAAGAGCAACCAAAAGGATGTATTGCCGAGACCGCAGCCTGCCCACAGATTGGACTTTCCGACCAGTGGGGTCCTACTCGTCGGCAAGACAGCCAACACGCTTACGGCGCTCAACGATCTGTTTCGAGATCGAGAGATAAAGAAGGTTTACCAAACCATCACACAAGGGAAGATGAAGAACCTCGAAGGCAAGCTAGAGACGACCATCAAAGGGAAGGCGGCCATCTCCCATTATAAAGTCTTGCAGGAGATTCCTTCACCAAAATTTGATCAACTCAATCTCGTAGAGCTCAGCCCAGAGACAGGCAGACGCCACCAGTTACGCATACATATGAGTGAGCTGGGCACACCTATACTTGGCGACAAGACCTATGGCATAGAGGGCAAGGTTATGCAAGGCAAAGGTCTCTATCTCCACGCATTGAGCTTGAGCTTTGACCATCCCATAACTAAGGAAAAAATAGAGGCCTCTACCCCACTCCCTGCAAAATTTGAAAAGCTGATGGAGAATACCATCAAAGACAAAAAGAAGGTGGTCTCTGGAGAGGAGGAATAAGCAGGGCGACACTTACTATATTTGATTCCTCCATCTATCATATACTAGGTGATCCAGTTTTTAGAATTGGCCTTTTTCATTTTAGGATCTAAAGGCTTAAATTCCGTTAAAAACGGGATTCTGTTTGAGCCGAAGGCGAGTTTTAGACCGTTTAGGAATTTTAGTTTTTAGAGCCGTTAAGAAATGAAATCAGCCTTGAATTTTTTGTTTCGTTTTTGTTTCAAGACAAAAATGAAAGCCGGCCGGCGAGGCAAAAGACGAACTAATTGAAAACCTTTGGCTTCAGTAAAATGAATAGTGAATTTTGACTGCGTTATTCAATATTAATTACATATTCCATTAATTTACAACTGATGATACGAATCGGCGAATATCAAACTCTAACCATTATAAGAGAAATGCCTCAAGGGTACTATCTCGAAAATGAAAACGAAGACGAGGTCCTACTCCCCCGCAAATATGTGACGGAGGATATGGAACTGGATGACGAGATCAAGGTCTTTGTCTATTGTGATTCGTCGGGGAGAGAAGTGGCCACGACGGAGAAACCCTTATTTACAGTCAATCAGTTTGCCAAGTTACGCATAACACACGTCAATGAAGTCGGCGCCTTTGCAGACTGGGGAGTCAATAAAGAACTTTTTATTCCTTTCGGCAATCAAGCCAAAAAGATGGAAGTCGACAAATCTTATGTCGTGTATATGTATCTCGACGAAGTCTCTGAGAGATTGGTCGGCACATCCAGACTGCGGTCGTACTTACAGAAAGCAGATGAAGAGCTCACCATGGGCCAACCCGTCAAATGCCTTGTCTATGCCAGCACACCACTCGGATACAAAGTGATTGTCGATCAAAAATATGATGGCCTCATTTATAAAAACGAAGTCACTGAAACTCTAGCTATAGGAGACCTTAAGAAAGGCTACATCAAACCGCTGAGAGAGGATGGCAAGATAGATATCAGTCTCAATCCAGTGGGGCATCATCATATAG
>CALFUU010000094.1 GCA_937929835.1 uncultured Saprospiraceae bacterium
AAGCTTCTATTGAGAAGCAAAAGAGAAAGATTGCTTGATTAACTTTTCTAAGTGTACACTATAGTGGGGAAGTCCATATTCACAATCTGTGGCCTGCAATTTATAGCAAATGCCTCCTTCATACAATCGCAGACCCAGTGCTTATCCATACTATTTGATAGCGACCAGTTTACTATGTAGCGTGAGTAAACATCTATAATTGCGACCAGATACATAAACCCATTCAACATAGGAATGTAAGTGATATCAATCTGCCAAACCTGATTAGCTTTTGTGATCTTCAAGTTTCTCAAAAGATACGGAAACACCTTGTGGGCCTTGTTTTTCCTAGTGGTATGCTTGCCTGGCTGCAATGATGTCAAACCCATCACATCATAGTAAAGTCTGTCGATTCTCTTATGGTTGATGTCGAATCCTTTATCATACTTAAGCCACCTATACATTTGAGGCGCACCTTTATATGGGTGCTCCAGATAATGCTCATCCATTAGACGCATCAATTGAAGATTGAGATCGCTTTCTTGCCTAGGCTCATAATAATATCCCGAACGATGGATGCCCAAAGATTCACACTGCTGTACTATACTCATTTCTAAATGACCCTTACTTATCATTTTCCTCTTCTGTACTAATGGCATTATCGCAAGGCTTTTTTTAAAAAATCTAATTCGACTTTTTGTTGCCCTATTGTCTTCAACAACTCCTCCTCTCTTTGCTCTTGCTCGGACTTCAAACTCTTGCCCTTGCCTTTGGAAAATACCTCCTCAGCAGAACTTAAGAATTCTGTCTTCCAAGTACTTATTTGTTGAGGATGAACATTGAACTTGTTAGCCAATTCTTGATTAGTCATTCGCTCTTTTAGCGCCTCTAGAACTACCTTTGCTTTGAACTTAGCAGTTAATTTTCTTCTTGCCATAACAGTAAATTTATTGATTTTAGTTAATCTAACTTACTGTCCTAATTTTGGGGGGATGCACACTGGTCTAATCCAATACTCCATGAATGACTTTTAGTTCCTGAATAGGATGCTTCAATAATTGCATCTTGAATGATGACTAATCAGGCTGGGTATCAACTGCAAATTTACTTATCTAGCTTATCAGTCTCAGCTTTTTATAGCAATTCAAGTTAAGGTATCTAATTAGTTACTACTTTATAATTTAGGCATTACCCCCTGATTGTGCATACATTTGAGGTTTATAAAAAAAAGAACATCTTGTCTAAGGTACTCGTCATCATACCCACTTATAACGAAAAAGAGAACATCCAAGCCATTATAGAGGCGGTGCTCTCACAAGACCACAACTATCATGTGCTGGTTGTGGATGACGGTTCCCCCGATGGAACTGCCGCTATCGTCAAAGGCCTTCAGACTACTACCTACAAAGAAGAATTACACCTCCTGGAGCGGGAGGGGAAGCTGGGCTTGGGTACAGCCTATACAGCTGGCTTTAGATATGGCTTGGAGCAGGGATATGACATATTGATGGAAATGGATGCAGACTTCAGTCATAACCCTAAAGATCTGCCGCGCTTGGTAGCCGCTCTAGCTCAGCCTGAGACTGGTATGGCAGTGGGCAGTCGCTATGTCAAGGGTGGTGGATTTAGAAACTGGGATAAGTATCGATTGATGTTGTCTTATGGAGCCTCTATCTATACAAGGATCATTACTGGGATGCCTGTCAAGGACCCGACCGCCGGATTTGTAGCCTACAAGCGAGAGACACTCGAAAAGATGGACTTGGATAAGATTCAGTTTATCGGCTATGCCTTTCAGATCGAGATGAAGTATTACTGTCACAAGCTCGGTTACAAGATTCAAGAAGTGCCGATCACCTTTATAGATAGAGAGCTCGGCGTCTCCAAGATGAATATGAGTATCGTACAAGAAGGTATACTTGGCGTACTGAAGATGCGTATGCGTCAATATAGCTAGTGTTACTATGCTATCCCACCTTATCGGATTAAGGTCAATTGGGTAGAGGCGATATCTGGATTACCATTACTTAGGCTACATTCTTCCTCAAACGCTACTTCTGTTGACTCAAAAATATAGGGTAGAGAATCAGTTTCCATTTGAATTCTAAACTCTTGATCCGGACCAGCCCACATTTCACCTGGTAGAGAAAGCCCATCAGCAAGGGTTATATCCAGTGAGTATCTTATAATACCTGGAGACACACAGACAACTTCACAAGGGCAAAGCTCATTAGATATTTCTTGTATCTCTATTTCCTCACCTGCCGGTAGGCATATAAAGTCACCTTCTTCAATAGTGATGGTTTCTTCGATTACGAGGTCTATACAGTCTTGTGATTCATTACGCGTAGAACAAGCTGTAATGAAAAAGAGGAAAGAGAGCAGAAGCAATAAGTATTTCATAATGATATTTTTTTGATTCAGCACCCCTATCTAATCAGTTCAGGAGTATACTATGAATACCTTGATAGGGGAGAGTCTTGTTGCCTAGCAGAAGAATTTATTACTAAAGAATACCTATTGAATTGCCGAATGGGCTAATGTACCATTTAAAGAAAGTTGCATAGTGATACCTTAGGTAATCAAGAGTAGGATACCCACTTCTTAAGCAATTTGGGAATATCTCTCCCATTTTCTCCCACGACCCGTTATATAAATTAACAGATCCGACAAATTAGAAATAGACATATTAAGAAAATATGTAATACATTTATATCTGATAAGCAAGGAGTAAGAAGTTGCAAATTGCATGCCAAGCACTATTGAAAGGAAGGAGAAACAGCAGAGACACGCTTATATACGCTGCATACTCTATATGGATAGTATCATCTACTTACAGGTGTAAGTAAAATCAAGATACCACTCAAATAGGGGCTTAAGTACCGTACTTGTTACGTAAGTGACGTATTATCAATGGTTTATATAAGTGATTTTAGTGCAATACATAAGTAATGCACTTACAGGTATTTACGCTTTACAGAAAATTATATGTCATTTTGTAGAAAAAAATGGCAAAGTGTGGGAGAAAGTGGATATCGCTGTTACTTTTGAGGTGTTGGCCACCCACAATTGAATGAATGAAATACCAGTTAACTGGAGAATACAAATTAAAGATGGATGCGAAAGGTCGCGTCAAGCTGCCAGCTAATTTGTTGAAACAGTTGCAGACTACTGGTAATTATGATTTTGTGATCAACAGAGGATATGAGAAAAACTTAATTCTTCATCCTCAAGATGTATGGGACGAAAAGACGAATCGCTTAAACCATCTCGACATCAACATTGAAACAAATAGGAGAGCAGTCCGATATTTTTATCGTGGTGCGACAGCTGTGACAGCTGATGCATCTGATAGGATATTACTGCCAAAGTTTTTAATCCAATACGCAGGTATTGAAAAACAGATTGTTTTACTCGCATTTTTAAATCAGGTAGAAATCTGGTCTGTAAGTGCTTACGAAGAAATGATTGCTGAAGAGCCAGATAGTTATGGCGAATTATCAGAACAGTTATTTCAAGATGCAAAACCAAAAGATAACAACTAGCCATGTCAGATTATCATGTGCCGGTGTTGCTTAAGGAATCTGTGGATGCATTGATTATTGATAATGACGGGGTCTATGTCGATGTTACCTATGGTGGCGGAGGGCATTCCCAAGAAATATTAAAACGACTCAGTCCCAAAGGGCGGCTGATAGTATTTGACCAGGATGGTGAAGCTGAAGAAAATACTTTAGAAGATGAGCGCTTGATTTTTGTGAAAGCAAATTTCCGACACATCTACAGGTATTGGAGATGGTTGGATGTGCCCAAGGTAAGTGGAATACTTGCTGATCTAGGTGTTTCTTCTCATCAGTTTGATGTTGATTATAGAGGCTTTTCTTATCGCTTTGAGGCAGACCTCGATATGCGGATGAATGAGAAAAGTGCACTCACGGCAGCTCTCGTACTCAATAATTATGAAGAAAAGGATCTCGTATCTGTTTTTTCGGAGTATGGAGAAGTTAGAAACTCTAAGAAGTTGGCTAGAGTAATCTGTGATGAGAGACAGCAAGGCGGTATCAGAACTACACAAGATCTCAATATGATTCTAGACAGTGTAGTAATAGGGGAGCGGAGTAAATACTTTTCTCAGGTCTATCAGGCACTCAGAATAGAAGTCAATGATGAGATGGGTAGTCTTAAGGAGATGCTTGAAGGCGCTTTGAGGATATTAGAGACCCATTCCAGATTGGTGATTATTAGTTACCACTCACTGGAAGATAGATTGGCTAAGAGATTTATTAGAAGCGGAAGAGTAGATGGAGTAGCACCTAAAGATGACTTTGGTAGATCACTGGCAGAAATGAAAAATGTAGGAAAAATGATTCTTCCTAATGAGGAGGAACAAAAAATAAACTCAAGGTCTAGAAGTGCAAAGATGCGGATAGGAGAGAAAATCTAGATCATAACCCCCTTATAGATGAAACTGATTTTAAAGCATACTGGATTTATTTTATTGATGACGATGCTCGGTGTTGTACATATATTTAATACACACTCAGCTGAAGGAAAATTAAGAAATATCGCTAAGCTCAAAAGAGAGGTAGCCGATTCTAAGTCCAAGTATCAAGAGGTAAAAAGTGACATTAACTATAGGTCAACTGAATCGCAGTTGGCGAAGAGACTTGAAAAGTCAGGTCTTAAGAAACTTGAAAAATCACCTATGGTCATAACGACCAAGCAAAGCTGATCAGCTCGGCACAATGGAAAGAAAGAACGAGTTACTCATACGGGTTTATCTGATTTTCTTCGGATTTGTACTGATGGCTGCCTTGATTGTCGGAAAGGTCTTTAAGACCGCCATACTCGAAGGAGACCAATGGCGTGCTAAGGGCGAGCGGACGATGAAGTGGATGAGTGTAGAAGGAGAGCGCGGCAACATCTATGATGTCAATGGGAATCTTTTAGCGACTTCACTGCCATATTTCGATGTCAAAGTGGACTTGCTAACGGCAACAGATAAAAACTTCAATAGGCATATTGATGCTTTGTCTGCACGATTAGCTGAGCACTTTGGAAAGTCGAAGCAAGAGTGGAAATCTACTCTGGTCAATAAGAGACGTGAAGGAAAATCTGTGCTTAAGAGAAGAAAGAAGGGTGAAGAAGTGTATAGTAATGCTGGATATTATCCCTTAATGAACAAGCTTACTAGAGATCAGCTGGATCTACTGAAGAGTTTTCCTTTGTTCAATTTGGGCAAGTATAAAGGCGGCTTGATTGCTGTAAGAAAAACGAGAAGAGAGAAACCTTATCGTTCGCTAGCAAGCAGGACTATAGGGATAGAGAGAGAAGAGAATATGGTTGGTCTAGAGAGGACTTTTGATAAGTTTCTCAAGGGCGAGACAACCAAGAGATTAATGAGAAAGGTACCACCTAACGAGACGTGGTTGCCTATGATGGAGGCATCGGAAATGTTGCAAGAAAAAGGATCCGATATCGTCACCACTATTGACATGAGTATTCAGGATATTGTTCATGAGGAACTGCTGTCCACACTTAAAACTAATAATGCCAAAGGTGGTGTTGCTATAGTTATGGAAGTGGAGACGGGCTCGATCAAGGCCATATCCAACTTGACTAAAATGGGTGATGATCCAGTGTATCGCGAGTATCATAATGATGCCATAGGTACAGCTACTGAGCCAGGTTCTACATTTAAGTTGCTGACAGCGATGATGATGTTAGAAGAGGGTAAGGTGGATCTAGACACAGAGGTTCAATTGTTTGGCGGTAAGAAGAAATTCTACAGTTCGAATATGTATGACTCTAATCGCCACGGAATTACAACGGCGACCTTCAAGGAGGCATTTGCAATTTCTTCTAATGTAGGTATGGGATATACCGCTTACCAGCATTATGGAAGCAAGTCGGATGGATGGATGAATTTCTATAAATCTCTTAAGAACTTAGGTGTAATGGAGCAGACAGGGATAGAGATTTACGGCGAGAAAAAACCTTTTATAAAGCACCCACGCAAAGTGTATGCGAAGTCTGAAAAAAATTGGTCGGGAACAACGGTTCCTTGGATGGCCCACGGTTATGAACTAACGATGACGCCATTGCAGATCCTGAATTATTATAATACCATCGCTAATGATGGTAAGATGATGAGGCCACACTTAGTGAGTGAGATAGTGCATATGGATGGAAGTAGAACGATGTATGGCCCTCAAGTAATGAGAGAACAAATAGTGAGCGCATCCACAGTGATGAAGACTCAAGAATTATTAAAGGCTGTTGCCGAAAGCGGGACAGCGAAAGGATTGAAAGTTGATGGTTTGACCTTCGCAGGGAAAACTGGAACCACAAAATTAGAATATTGGAAAGCCAAGGAAAAGTATGATTACAACGCCTCATTTGCAGGTTACTTTCCTGAGCGAAATCCAAAATATTCTATGATTGTCGTCGTCTATCAGCCAGAAGGTGTTGATTATTATGGTGGTAAAGTTGCTGGTCCAGTATTCCAAAATGTAATGAAGAGATTATCTACTTCGACCCAGTTGGTTGAAGTGTCTTCAGAGGATACACCTGCGGTACGATATGCACACTCTGGATTTAAGAGTGACTATAAAAAAGTCTTGGATTACATCGGGTTGGACTATGAGGAGAGTGGTCAAGGAAAATGGGTGGAAATGAAGTCGAAGAATGGAGAAATGCATTTGGTATCTAAGAGAGTAGATAGAAAGGTAGTGCCAGATGTCAGAGGAGAGGGACTGAGAGATGCCTTGTATATCCTAGAGAATATGGGCTTTAAGGTTCAGACAGAAGGATATGGCAAAGTGGTTAAGCAATCAGTTGCGCCAGGCACAGCCATCAAAGGAAAGGAGATTAAAATTTATTTAAGCTAAATACAGTTTATCAAACGTGATAAATGATTTTTATTGAAAAAACTGGAAAAAATACTAGAGTCTATAAAGGTTTTAAACGAGGTTGAAAATATCTCGGATGAAATCAATGGAGTCCATATTGATTCAAGAACTTGCGGCGCAGGTAGTTTATTTATTGCTTATAAGGGTACTGCTCTTGATAGTCATAATTATATCACCTCTGCTGTAAGCAACGGCGCTTCTTATATTATTTTGGATGACGAAAGTTATCTCGATAAAGAAGATGCTTGCTACATACTGGTTGATGATTCTCAACTTATCATCAGTACTGTTGCTTCTAATTATTATGGACATCCATCTAGGGAGATGACTGTCATCGGTGTCACAGGAACAAATGGGAAAACTACAACTGCAAACTTACTTTATAAGCTGCTTTTTCGACTAGGACATAACTGCGGACTGATCTCTACTATAGAAGTGCTTTACAATGAAGAGGTTATACCCTCGCAATTGACAACACCTGATGCGATAAGTCTTCAAAGACTTTTCAGACAGATGCTGGATGCTGGTGTGCACTATGTGTGTATGGAGGTGAGTTCTCATGCTATAGATCAAGGTCGTGTAGACGATGTTGATTTTGATCATGCAATTTTCACCAATTTGACACATGATCACTTGGATTACCATAAAGATTTTATGGCTTATCTGAAGGCAAAAAAACTTCTCTTTGATAGACTTTCTAAAGTGAAAACTGCACTAGTGAATACTGACGATCACAACGGTCTCGTGATGGTCCAGAATTCCAAAGCTGAAGTTTTTACTTATGCACTCAAGCGACCTGCCTCATATAAAGGCAAGATTCTGTCTAATGGATTATCCGGACTACAGATGACTATAAACCATAAAGAGGTATATCTCAGAATGGTTGGTGGCTTTAATGCGTACAACGCCTTAGCGGTGTATGGTACAGGGGTAATACTTGGTATCGATGAGCAAGATATATTGACTTGCTTAAGTACCTTGACTACTGCCGATGGAAGATTAGACATGGTCTCAAAACCCAATATTCCATATCGAGCGGTTATCGATTATGCCCACACACCTGACGCTTTGGATAATGTCATAGAGACTCTAGTAACTACAAAAGATAAGCAAGTCAGACTAATTACGGTGATCGGTTGCGGAGGTGACAGAGATAGGACAAAACGTCCTATGATGGCCAGACTCGCAGCCCAAAAAAGTGATGTAGTGATATTGACTTCTGATAATCCACGCAGTGAAGATCCTATGGCCATCATAGAGGAGATGCTGAGTGGAGTTCCACAAGATATTTTGAATAAAGTATCTGTAGAGCAAGATAGAAGTGAAGCCATTAGAATGGCTTGTGCTCTGGCTCTGCCTGGTGATATAATATTAATCGCGGGTAAGGGGCATGAGAAATACCAAGAAATTAAAGGAGAGAGATTTCCTTTTGACGATAAAAAGATTGTCTTAGCTCATATGAGTTAGCAATCTGTAAGACTAGGTTCTATTATCATTCTCAGGTTGGTTTTAACAGTTGCAGTGGGATTAATGCGTAAAAAAAGTTTTATGTACCCACTGTGCACTGTTTTTTTAGGAAAAGAATGATAATCTACCATCCCAAAAACTATTGAATACTAAAGAAATAGACGAACGAAACTGAGTACAGTAATGGCTGTGCTTAGGCAATCATAAAGCAATTGTTATATCATTTATTTGAATATCTACAAGTTAATTATGATCTCCCAGGAGCTGGACTTTTTAAGTTCGTCTCGTTTAGGGCGGCAATGGCGATATTGATGTCCCTAGGGATTTCACTTGTCTTTGGTGATCGTATAATAAGTTCTTTGAGGAAATTGCAAGTTGGAGAAACTGTCAGAGACTTAGGTCTTGATGGCCAAAAAGAAAAAGAAGGTACGCCGACTATGGGTGGCTTGATGATTCTCATCTCTATTCTAATCCCTACAATATTATTTGCTAGACTAGATAACATTTATGTTCTCTTACTACTGTTTGCAACCGTATGGTTTGCGGCTATTGGTTTTCTTGATGATAGGCTCAAGATTCTCCGTAAAAATAAGGACGGTCTTAGAGGCAAGTATAAGATTTTAGGGCAAGTTTTTATGGGACTCATTGTAGCATTGACGATGTTGATGCATCAGGATATAGTTGTCCGTGTTCCTGTCTTAGATGCACAGTCTATGGGCTGGGAGATAACCAAGTATCTAGATAGTGACTCAGAAGTTGGTGCTATGGTGCACGCTAAGGCACCGATTACAAATGTTCCTTTTCTTAAGGACAATGAATTGGACTACTCCATTTTTGTCGGTAAGAACTTGAACTTACTATGGTTGGCTTTTATTCCTATCGTCATATTTATCATAACCGCTGTGTCTAATGCGGCGAACCTTACAGATGGATTAGATGGTTTGTTGACTGGAATTGCGGCCATAATCGGTGCGACACTCGCAGTATTGGCTTGGGTGTCGGGTAATGCTATTGTTGCAGAATATTTGAATATCTTATTCATACCTAGCTCACAGGAGATTGTGATTTACGCTTCTTGCTTCATCGGTGCGACTATAGGTTTTCTCTGGTATAATTCTTATCCAGCAAGTGTCTTTATGGGAGATACTGGAAGCTTGATGATAGGAGGCGTTATTGCGGTAATGGCTGTAATGCTTCGAAAAGAAATATTAATCCCCATACTCTGTGGGATATTACTGGTAGAAAGTCTATCTGTAATTATGCAAGTGACGTACTTTAAGTATACCAAAAGAAGAACTGGAACAGGACAAAGAATATTTCTAATGTCTCCTCTTCATCATCATTATCAGAAGAAAGGATGGCATGAGATGAAGATTGTAATCCGTTTTTGGATTCTTGCAATTTTGTTAGCAGTATTGACGATAATAACTCTCAAGTTGAGATAGATGCAATCAGTAGCTGTTTTAGGAGGTGGGGAAAGTGGAGTAGGTGCTGCATTGCTTGCAAAAGAAAAGAACTTGTCAGTATTTGTTTCTGATTATGGAAGCATTGCAGACAATTATAAAAAAGAATTAGATGTACATAATATCCTCTTTGAAGAAAGGGGACATAGTTTTGAAAAATTAATTTCTGCTGATGTAATTGTAAAGAGTCCTGGTATACCGGATGATTCTCAGATAATAATTCAACTGCTCAATGAAGATGCTCTGGTTATTTCTGAAATAGAATTTGCTTCGAGATATTATGATGGTAAGGTCGTGGCGATAACAGGAAGTAATGGAAAGACAACGACAGCAAGTCTAGTCTATCATTTGCTCTGCCAGTCAAATTACAATATCGGTCTTGGTGGTAATATCGGTTATGCGTTTTCGAGATTACTTATTTCTGAAATATCCTATGACTGGATAGTTTTAGAGGTCAGTAGCTTCCAGTTAGATAACGTGAAATCCTTCTCTGCTGATTTAGGGATGATTCTCAACATAACGCCTGATCACCTTGATCGATACAATTACATCATGCAGGCTTATGCAGAGGCTAAGTGGAAGTTGGCAAAAGCGATTAGCGCTACAGGAACCTTGTTCTTGAATTCAGACGATGTATGGTCTCGAAAGATGCTGGATCATGAGATGGTTACTTGTGAAATTGCTCAAATATCTTTCGCTGATCCATTGATGAGTATTGACGGGGTAGATGTAAAGAAGTTCCTGAAGTTAAAGGGGCAGCATAATCTTTTTAATGCTACGATGGCTGTGAGTGCGGCGCAAAGAGTTGGACTTACTGCTAGCAAAATTGAGATAGGCTTGTCTACATTTAGCGGAATTCCACATAGGTTGGAGTCATTTGAGAGTATAGATGGAGTTGAGTTTATCAATGATAGCAAAGCAACTAATATAGATGCAGCTAGTGTAGCATTAAGTGCGATAGATAAGCCAATAGTTTGGATATTGGGTGGAGTAGATAAGGGCAATGATTATGCTCTACTCAGCGACCTTGTTAAATCAAAAGTTAAAGGAATTATTTGTTTAACTAAAGATGATAGTAAAATACGGAAAGCTTTCAGTGAAGAAAATATCAAGATATTAACTACTCAAGATGTTTCTGAATGTGTAGAGTATTCTATGAGTTTAGCGACTAGAGGTGACGTAGTTATGTTGTCTCCCGCTTGTGCAAGTTTTGATTTATTTGATAATTATATAGATAGAGGTAATCAGTTTAAAAAAGCTGTAGGAGAATTTGGAAAGAGTATTAAACATAGTACATAATTTAAAAGGCGACAAGACCATTTGGTTTATTGTGGCAATGCTAGGGTTATGCTCTATACTGTCTGTATATAGTGCTATAGGCAGTATGGCCTATACGACACGTGATGGGAATACAGAGTATTTCTTATTGCAACAGATGTTGTTTATTACATTGGGACTTGGTTTTATGTATATGGCATATAAGTTTAATTATATGTTCTATAGTAAGCTGGCACCGATCCTTCTTGTTATAACGATTCCTCTTTTGATTTTTACAATTGGTTTTGGTGTCGAGATAAATTCAGCTCGTAGGTGGTTGACGATTCCATTTATAGATAAGACTTTTCAGACTTCTGACTTGGCTAGATTGGCATTGATTGTCTATATCGCTAGAACAGTCTCACTCAAGCAAGACGTAATTAAGGATTTTAAGTCTGCATTTTTACCTATCATAATCCCGATTGTGATGGTTTGTTTGTTGATAGCGCCAGCGGACTTAAGTACTGCAGTTTTATTATTTACCACCTGTGTGTTGATGATGATTATCGGTAGAGTTTCATTGAAATACATAGGGATTATGATAGCTATCGGAATGGTCGGAATGATTTTACTGATGGCGATAGGATCTGTTTTTCCAGATGTAGTCCGAGTGGAAACTTGGGTTTCTAGGATAAATGAATTTTTATATAACTCTGAGGGTGGTTGGCAGATACAACAAGCTAAGATTGCCATCGCCAATGGCGAATGGTTTGGTCTTGGTCCAGGAGGAAGTATGCAAAGGGATTATTTGCCTTATCCATACGCAGATTTTATTTACGCTATTATTTGTGAGGAATATGGCTTGATAGGAGCGATAACTATCGTGGTTCTTTACTTAGGCTTATTACATAGATGTACTGTAATTGTAACGAAATGTTCTAAGACATTTGGTGCTGTTTTGGCTATAGGATTGTGTCTCAATATTGTCATACAAGCTTTTGCCAATCTTGCTGTATCTGTACACCTTGTTCCTGTGACAGGTTTGACTTTGCCTATAATAAGTATGGGTGGAACTTCAGTGGTGTTTACTTGCATTTCATTCGGTATTATTTTGAGTGTAAGCCGTTATGTGGAGGAGTATAGTACTTATGAGATAATGCAAGAGGAGGCACAGGTTGCAGCAGAGGAGTCTAAGGATACTAAGAAGAAGCCTAAGAAGAAGTTGAAGTATGAGAATTATTATTAGTGGTGGTGGGACAGGCGGTCACGTCTATCCGGCAATAGCCATTGCTAATGCACTAAAAGAAAGGGGAGTAAAAGATATTCTCTTTGTAGGCGCAGAAGGTAAGCTAGAGATGGAAAAGGTCCCTAAGGCGGGCTATAAAATCGAAGGTTTAGATATACAGGGATTTCATAGGACTCGAAAATGGAGAAATATACTTTTTCCATTTCGATTAATAAAGAGTCTGATGAAAGCCCGAAAGATCATTGACAAGTTTGGCCCCGATGTAGTTGTTGGTGTAGGTGGGTATGCTAGCGGTCCTGTTTTAAGGATAGCGCAAAGCAAAGGTATCTCCACTGTTATCCAAGAACAAAATTCTTATCCAGGCATAACGAATAAACTTTTAGCTAAGAAAGCCAATAGAATATTTGTTGCCTATGATAGAATGGAAAGATTTTTTGATCAAGCAAGGATGTTGGTTACTGGTAATCCTGTAAGAACAGATTTGTTAGATTTAAGTGGTGCTCGTACTGAAGCATACAAACACTTCGGTCTTGATCCTACAAAGAAGACTGTATTCCTAACTGGTGGTAGCCTTGGAGCAAGAGCTATAAATCAAGCAGTTGCTACTCAGAATGATCTAGTCTCTGATTTGAAGAATGTACAATTGCTCTGGCAAGTCGGTAAAATCTATTACGAAGAGTATAGCAAAAGTGCCTTGGCTCAGCTAGAGCATATTCATGTGTTATCCTTTGTGGATAGAATGGACTTAGCTTATGCTGCGGCAGATCTCGTAGTATGTCGTGCAGGTGCTCTGACAATTTCAGAACTGACACTTGTTGCTAAGCCTACGATACTCCTACCCTCACCAAATGTGGCTGAAGATCATCAGACTAAAAATGCGATGGCATTGGTAGAAGCTAATGCTGCAATTTTAATCAAGGATATAAACGCCAATAAGCAGATGATCCCTCAAGCTCTAAGCTTGTTACAGGATGAGACTCAGATGCGTCTATTGAGCGATAACATTAAGAAACTAGGGAGACCTGATGCTCGAAATGTCATAGCTGATACGATAATAAAAATTGGTCGCAATGAAGCTTAGTGAGTGCAAAAGGATTTATTTTTTAGGTATAGGCGGTATTGGAATGAGCGCTTTGGCGAGATATTTTAATGATGTGGGTATGGATGTCCAAGGTTATGACTTGGTTAATTCTGCCTTGACACAACAACTCGAAAGAGAAGACATTATCATCAATTATAGTGATGAGATCGCTGTGATACCTGAGGATATTGATCTGGTTGTGTTGACGCCTGCGATTCCCGAGGATAATAAGCAATACAGTTGGTTAAGATCTAAAAATATACCTATAAAAAAGCGTGCGGAAGTTTTGGGTATGCTCAGTAGAGAGCGGAAAACTATTGCTATCTCTGGCACCCACGGGAAGACAACGACTAGTTGTCTTCTGGCACATATGCTGACACAATCAGGTCTGGAAATAAGTGCCTTCTTAGGTGGCTTGTTGGCAGAAGGAAAAACAAATTATGTCAAAGGTTCTTCAGATTTGGTTGTGCTTGAAGCTGATGAGTATGATAGGTCTTTCTTGCATCTAAGTCCTCAGATATTGGTCATTATCTCTATGGATGCTGATCACTTAGATATATACGGAGATGTTGAGCAAATGTATCTGGCATATAGGCAATTGACTGACCAGATAGTTGAGGGCGGCATTTTGATTTTAGGTCCAGGTGTCTATGACCTGATGAGTGATGAGTGGATTTCTGATTTAAACACTAGCGGTATCGCTATACACAGAATACATAGCGATTTTGATTATGAATCGGTAGTGGTTAAGGATAACAGGTTTCAGTTTAAATTTAAGACAAACTCGCAGAAGCAGATAGTGAGTGTAGATTCTAATTTGCCTGGCTTGCATAATGTTATTAATACTACTCTTGCCTTAGAGGTTGGAGTGGCCTTAAGGGTAAGTCTTTCAGATTTGACAAGATCTATAAGCTCTTTTAAAGGAATACTAAGAAGATTTGAGACAGTATATAATAAAGGAAGAGTACTTATTGATGACTATGCGCATCATCCTGAGGAAGTCAGTTATGCAGTCAAGACTATCAAGCAATTGTATCCTAATGATAAAGTGCTGGGTATATTTCAACCACACCTTTACAGTAGGACAAGTGATTTTTATAAAGATTTCGCTAAGGAATTAAGTGGTTTGGATGGTGTCTTGTTGATGCCTATATATCCAGCCAGAGAAGTACCTATGGATGGTGTTGAGTCTGAGTTGATTTATAATTTAATTACACTTGATGATAAGGAATTGATTAATTCAGATTCTTTAGTAGAGGCAATAAAAACAAGAAGTGACTATAAAGTAGTTATGACAATCGGGGCAGCAGACTTAGAGAAATATCATAAAGAAATTATTAAAGTAATATAAATAGAAATAGAATAATCTTGCGAAAGAAAAAAGGAAGTAAAACCAGTGTTCATTTTGGAGTAAAGCTAGCAGTTGCCTTGGCTTTAATGGCATTCCTATCTTTTGCAATAATCGAAAGGCAGGCTAGCCATTTACAGCGGGTTTCTATCAAGATTAAGACACGTGATGATAACAAGTATCTTATCACTAAAAAGGAAGTTCGACAATTATTGGCTGATCAGTTGGGTTTTGATTTGTCTATTGCTAAGGTGAAGCAAATAGATCTGTATAGCCTTGAGAAAAGACTCGAGTCTGATGATAGAGTTAATAGGGCAGAGATTTTTATTGATAAACGGAATCGCATGACTATTGGTATAATTCAAAATCTACCGATAGTCCGTGTACATGTGAATGGAGGTGATGATTACTATTTGGATGCTGACGGAAGTAAAGTCTCAAAAACTGAAGAGCTACGTGTGCCTGTTGTGACAGGGGCTGTGGATAAGTATAGGCCTGACTTTAAGGATAGAAAAGAAAGTAACTTGAATTATGTATTGACATTGTCTAAGATGTTGTACGAAGATGACTTTCTGAATGGACTCGTGGGGCAAGTGGAGATTGATGAGAATGATGAGATAGTCTTAGTGCCAATAATGGGTCGGAAAAAGATAAATCTAGGACCACAAGAAGGCTTGGACGAAAAGATATACAAATTGAAGAAGTATTACGAAAAAGGTATAAAGAACATAGGAATTGACCGGTTTGATTTACTTGACTTACAATATGACGGCCAGATCGTCGGAAGTAGAACTGAATCCTAAAACTAAAAAGCTTAAGTCCTATTATGAAAGAGAACCAAACTCAAAAGAAATCAATAGCGGTAGCAGTCGACATCGGCACCACCAAGGTGTGTGCTATCGCAGGCTATCGTAACGCGTACGATAAGGTAGAGGTACTCGGTGTCGGCGTCGTAAAGTCAGAAGGGGTCAATAGAGGCGTCGTCTCTAATATCAACAAGACGGTAAAAGCAATTGACGAAGCTGTTAAGATCGCAGAAGCCAGCTCTGGTGTCAAATTTGACAAAGTGCATGTCGGTATTGCAGGCCAACACATAAAGAGTGTGCACCATCACGGAATTCTTGTTAGGAATAATCCTGATAAAGAAATAGATAGAGCAGATATAGATAAACTCATCGAGGATATGTATAAGTTGGTCTTACCTCCAGGTGATAAGATTTTGCATGTATTTCCTCAGGAATTCTCCGTGGATGATGAGTCTAAGATCATTGATCCTATAGGAATGTCTGGTGTCAGGTTGACAGCTAATTTTCATGTCATCACAGGACAGATAGGTGCTTCTCGTGACATCATAAAATGTGTGGAAAAAGTAGGCCTTGAGGTTGCAGATATTACACTAGAACCCATAGCGTCTTCGAAGGCAGTTCTCTGTCAGGAAGAAAAAGATGCAGGTGTTGTGCTTGTAGATATAGGTGGCGGGACAACAGATATTTCCATTTTTAAGGATGGTATTATTAGACACACATCAGTTATACCTTTTGGTGGTAATGTTATCACTAATGATATCAAGGAAGGCTGCATGGTGATGAAAGACCAAGCAGAAAAGCTCAAGGTCAAATTTGGTTCTGCAATGGCTGAAGAGGTTATGGATAATCGCATCATTACGATACCAGGCTTCAAAGGCAGGGACTATAAAGAGATCTCTGAAAAGAACTTGGCTAAGATCATAGAAGCTAGGCTTGAAGAGATATTTGATTATGTGCTATGGGAGATTAAGAGAAGTGGTTATGAAGATACTTTGATTGCAGGGGTGGTACTTACTGGTGGTGGTTCTTTATTGAAGAATATAGAATTGCTTTCGGAATACTACACAGGTTTGCCGACGCGTATAGGTCAACCAATCGAGCACTTAGCGCATGGTTATACTAGTCAGATTGCGAGCCCTATTTTTTCGACCTCGGTTGGCTTGCTCAGCATCGCTATAAATTATGCCGAAGCCGAATGCCAATTTGACGAAGAGTGCGATGAAACAGTTGAAGAAGAGAGCGAAAGCATAGAGGACGGAATGATACAAAAGATATTTGCGAGAACAAAAGAATTTTTCGGAGCTGCTACAGACTCAGAATTTTAATTAGTTAACACCATTAAGATATAAATATGAACGATTTGTTTGAACCTATGAACTCATCAATAATAAAAGTAATTGGTGTAGGTGGTGGCGGTAGTAATGCCGTTGGATATATGTACAATCAAGGTATAGTAGGTGTTGACTTCGCTGTCTGTAATACAGATAAGCAAGCACTTGAAGCTAGCCCAGTTAACAACCGTGTACAGTTAGGTATAGCTTCTACTGAGGGATTGGGAGCAGGTTCTATTCCAGAGGTCGGAAGACAATCTTGTATAGAGTCCATTGACGATATAAGAGAGTTTTTGCAGAACGATACTAAGATGCTATTTATAACTGCCGGGATGGGTGGTGGCACAGGTACTGGTGCTGCACCAATCATTGCTAAGGCGGCCAAAGAGCTAGACATATTGACTGTTGCTATCGTTACAATGCCATTCAAGTTTGAAGGTACAAGACGTTCAGCGCAGGCGATAGAAGGATTAGAAGAATTAAAAAAGAATGTGGATTCTCTTTTAGTTATTTCTAATGAACGTCTCAAGTCCATGTACACAGATCTCAGTATGAAAGCGGCTTTCGCTAAGGCTGATGACATATTGACAACTGCTGCAAAGGGTATAGCTGAAATAATTACAGTACCTGGTTATATCAATGTTGACTTCCGTGATGTGAATACAGTAATGAAATGTAGTGGGGTAGCGCTAATGGGATATGCGGAGGCAGAAGGTGAAGATCGTGCCCTTACAGCAGTTAAGAGTGCTATCGCTTCTCCACTGCTAGAAGACAATGATATTCGTGGAGCTCAGCACATATTGCTTAATATAAGTTCTGGCAGTAAGGAGATTACGATGGGTGAAATCAGTGATATCACCGAATATATTTCTGAAGAGGCAGGGTATGGTACAGATCTTATATGGGGTAACTGTGAAGATGATAGCTTAGGTGATAAGCTTAGTGTGACTATTATCGCGACAGGATTTGACAAGAAGCCAGATTGTCAACCAGAAAAAGTTGTTGTTAGTATTGATGATGAGCCTGCTACTGCTGGAAATGAAGTTTTTGATCTCCAAGAAATAGCGGATAGTCCCAATGCTAAGGTCATAGAGTTTGATGACTTGGAGCCAAGAGTAAGAACAGCGAACACTGAGTCTATTAATACAATAAGGAGAGAGGAGCCCTTACCTCCTGAAGGACGCATCATAAGACGTGTCGTCAGAAGAGTTAGAGCAGATGGGAAGCCTTTGTCTAAGCCACTAGATAGTCCTAGGGACATAGCTGAGCTAGAAGATGTGCCAGCTTACAAAAGGAAAAATATCACACTAAGTGATAGTAAAGAAATTAAAGACACAACACAGTCCAAACTGAGCATCAACTTAGACGCTGAGGGCCCGATAGTACAGAGAAACAATTCTTTTTTCCATAACAATGTAGACTAAAGAATATAGACGACCGGAATGCTATAGATGATAGAACCACGCTTGATACTTTTCAAGCCATCAACTAAGGATTTCGTCTTTTTAAAAGTCCTAGTTCTCAGAAGTGAGAATCTGGCAAATAATTCTTTTCTAACCCAATATTACTTTGGGTTTAAGAGATTGGTTTATTGATTGAGTTTATAGTCCCGCCTCTCCGGTGGGACTTTTTTCTCGGACATATGATAAAAAATCGAAATATATTGCTTAATATGGATTTTGACTTAATCAAACCTGAGCGCAGAGAGATATAGTGCAGAAGGTGTTGAGATCTTTGATAATAGAACCAAACAGCTTGACTTAAGTGTCGAGCCTATGGATTAAGGATTTCGTCTTTTTAAGTCCGGATTTTCTAAAGTGGAAATCAGGTTTTAAAACATTTTCAAATCCCGACACTCGTCGGGATCATAAGATTGGTTTATTGATTGAGTTGTCCCGTCTGGAGAGGCGGGACTTTTTTTTGCCCATACCCCAAGGAATCTCTAGTAATGATGTATTATTGATGTAGGTAGGAATCTACTCCTGCTGCCAACATCCAATACCTTAGTCATCCTGATAAACTAACTACTTGAAAATGAATAATAAGTATACCAAAGCCGTTATAGTCGTCACCTCGCTTTTCTTTATGTGGGGCTTTATTACCGTATTAGTGGATTCATTAATTCCGAGGCTCAAAGAAATTTTCGAACTGACCTTCTTTCAAGCTGGATTGGTACAGTTCGCCTTTTTTATTGCATACGGTTTAATTTCTATTCCAGCAGGCTCTTTATTAGCCAAGATCGGCTACAAGAAGGGGATGCTCCTAGGTCTTGCGGCAATGGGTATAGGTTGTTTATTGTTTATTCCTGCTGCTTCTATGCGGATGTTTTCGTTGTTTATGCTCGGTTATTTTGTGTTGGCTGGCGGCATAACAGTCTTACAAGTAGCGGCTAATCCTTATGTTTCCGTATTGGGTTCTGAAAAGACTGCTTCTAGTCGATTGATTTTATCACAAGCTTTTAACTCTCTGGGTACGGCGATAGCACCTATAATAGGAGCTGTCTATCTACTTAGTGACAACATCAAAACGAGTGCTGAGATTAAGGCTCTAGCAGAAGGGGATAAGTTAGCTTATTTCAGTTCTGAAGCTGCGGCGGTCAAGACACCCTTTGTCGTACTTGCAGGTAGTTTACTTTTGCTAGCATTGCTTATAGCCATTTTTAAACTTCCTCAGATACTTAGTGAAAATAATGTGAAAGGCGGTTATGCAAAGGCTAGAACTAATCAAAAGCTTATGATGGGTGCTCTAGGTATCTTTGTTTACGTTGGAGCAGAGGTCTCTATCGGCAGTTATCTAGTAAATTACTTTCTGGATATGAATCTTGCAGAGAGCATAAAGTCTAGTAGTTCTATGAGTAGTCTTTCTTCAAGTCTACTCAAACAAGACTTAAGTGCTGTTGATAGCAAAGGGATCGTAGCTGCTTTTGTCACCTTCTATTGGACGGGTGCTATGGTTGGTAGATTTATCGGATCATTATTGACTAGAGTGATAGCGCCAGGAAAGGTCTTAGCTTTCTTTGGATTAGGTGCTATAGCAATGATTTGTGTGTCTATGTCCACAACAGGATTTGTCTCTATGTGGAGTATACTTGCCGTAGGATTGTTTAACTCAATAATGTTCCCCACTATATTTACGATCGCTATAGAAGATTTGGGAGAGCTCAAGCCACAAGGATCAGGAATCTTATGTACGGCAATAGCGGGCGGTGCCTTCATACCCCCTTTGTATGGCTTCCTTACGGATAATATAGGATTTAAGATGGCATTTATACTTGTAATCGTATGCTATGCTTACATCTTATTTTATGGATGGAAAAACAGGAACCCTCAGTATAGTAGTACAGCTGCTTAGCGAACTATAAGGTCTGATATGATGTCCAGAGTCGGCATATATTCTTGATTGGTATTGTCAGCTATTGATTGCGCTAAGGCAATCATTTCTTTCGCTTTGCTGTCTTGTCCATTTTTGTAATATAAGAGGGATAGAATATCATAGCGTAAAAAAGTACCGTCTTCTTTGATACTTTTTTTGACCGAGTAGATGAGATTGTCAAAATCTATTCTTCGTCTGTTCTCGCTTATGAGCAGTCTGATTACTGACGCAAATAGTACATTCTCATCGGCCGTCTCAGGGTAATCACGCAGCAATTTCATAGAGTACGAGATAGATGGGCCGCGACCCCAGAGTAGGTATTTAATCTTGACGAAATTCTCCAATTTGTCTGCTCCATAGATATGGTGTTTTCTAAACCATTTACGTACAGGTTTATACTCAAACTTAGCTCGCCCTCGACTATCTGTGTCTATTGAGTTGATAAATATATTGAAGGCCAAATTTTCTTTTATCGTTGTGCTATCAAAAATTTCAAAAAACTTAAAATGGTATTTGCTTAAAAATTTGAGATACTTTTTATCTAGATAGAAGTACTCTTTAATCAGGTACATACTTTCTGGGTCTCTCCAATCTGTATCCTTCTTGTCCAAGTACATCTTCGCCAAGTTTTTAGCTTCATAGTCATCTCTGTAATACTCCACAGAATCGACCATCGCAAGGATATTGCCTCTATGAGCAGCTAAGGAAAGTGTATCTAGGTTTTGTTTTAGGTATCGGCTACTGGATCTTGTCTTAGATAGTGTTTTGAGAAAATTTTCTACGTCTTTATAACCTTTGGTTCTCACGATTACTTCTCCTTGACAGTCCATAACTAACAGTGTAGGGTAGGCGTGTATATTGTATGTCTCAGTAAATTGCTTTTTTCGAGCTCCATTGATGGCCACAGATTCGTAATCGGCAGCCAACTCATATTGGACTGTTGGGTTGGTAAATGTTGAGTCTATCATCCTTTTGCTAGGAATAGACCAATCTGTATAAACAAAAGCAAACACCAGCTTGTCGCCGTACTTTGAAGCTCGCATCGCTTTTCCTGGCGTCGTATGTGAGAATATGTCAGGAATAGTAGCTTCACTCTGTGCCTGAGCACTGCCCAGCAGCAAGGACAAAAGTATGATTTGAATTGTTTTCACTTAATTTGGAATTCAACATAAATTTGAGAATAGGTCTTCGAAATAATATTTCTATACATATTCATAAAATGTAATACTTGAGTTGATGTGATGAATCTGTATCAAGTTTATACCCTGATTAGACTAGTTATTTACTAAAGGAAAGATGGTGATTATATCTGTATAATCCAAAAAATGATTTTGTTACAAATTTTCCTGCAAAGTTTATTTCAATGATTAGTGAGATAATTTTTGCTTCTAAGAAGGATACTTGGGTTGCCTATTTTTTTTACAGATATTGCGTTAGGTTTTTTGTGAGGGAATATCTTTGGATTTTAGGTTTTATTTTTAAGCGTTTTTCTACCAAAATAAATTAGATAGAAGCAGAGTATTATGCTATAGTGATTGTGGTTGGATTTAAAGATTGGCTTTGCTTCCTCTTATTGGGCTATTTCTTAGGAGCAGCTTATCCTTCAGCTCACCCCCTAATTTATTTTCTGCGGGTAGAAGGGTAGAAGTATGTAGGTCTTGTCCTTATCTTGTTTCTTGACTTATGCAGCCTTTATACTTCATATGGTAGCTAATAACTCTGGTTGCTTCTCTTCAGGCTATTTTCTATAGAGAATAACTTACTGAGTTTTCTTGCTTTATATTCACTTGCGTAACGAATACTAAATTAATTTCTACAAATTTGTGCTACAATAATGGCCCTGTAGTTCAACTGGATAGAATATCAGATTTCGGCTCTGAGGGTTGGGGGTTCGAATCCTCCCAGGGTCACGAAGAAAAACCCTGTAAGTCTTTGATTTACAGGGTTTTGTGATAAATGGTGGTATTAGGGTTTGCCAACGAGTATCATTCATTAGACAGTGATTTGTCTATATGTGTAATTTCATTTAATCAAACTTATGTCACCGTTCATTATATATTGACTCCCATCTTCGAGTTCTAATAAAATTTTGTAAACATAGATTCCTGGGCTGACTGTTTCATTGTTATAGGTGCCTTCCCACAATTGAATGCCGCTGACGGGTTCTATATTGGATTCGTCGAATAATACGGAGCCCCATCTATCATATATTTGTATTGATAGAATTGTTGAAATGTCACTTTCTTCTCCATAGTATAGCCTAAATGCGTTGTTTTCTCCTACAAGAGCAGGGTTAAGTATATTAGGAATATAAATTGAAATGCACTCAGATATATCTTGGTTGTCAGACGTTAACTGAACGATCTCTTCATAAGTACAACCATTGGAATCAATTACGGTTAATATGTAAGTTCCCTCACCTAGACCTTCAAGCATAAAGTCATTTTGTGATTCGATACTCCATTGAATACTCACTAGGTTAGTCGTATCCAATCTGGTAATTTCTATTTTACCGTCAGATTTGTTAAAGCAGCTGGGTGCGACGATTGATATTTCTATGTCAAATGTGCTCTCTACCTGAGCACAACCCAAAACTATTCCTTCGCACCTAGAGTTATGAAGTGCGAGCAACTTATAGATGCCGTCTCTGGGCGCTTCTATATAAATGATATTAGAGTTGATGTTTTCTATGGTTGTTTGTGCCATTTCATCAATACTGTAAGTAAGTGTAAATGGAGGTTCTCCTTCTATCTGTACAGGAATTCCCGTAGCACTTACTTCACATAAATCATATATGCCTGTTAGATTTGCTGAAGGGATTGGCTGGAGTTGTATTTCTGCAATTGCAAGATCAGTATGCCCACAGTTGTCTGTAATGACAACAGATATTTCTGTTGGATTTACGACTGAGGTTTCAAAATTATTTCCTTCGCTACCGTCTTCCCATAGATAAGAAAAGGGTGCTGCCCCTTCTAGTATATTCGGCTCTATGTTGAATTCTTGGCCTTGGCAAACCCTAACTTCATTGAAGTTGGTCACAAGTGAAGTTGGATCATTTATGATTATTTGGTTAAGTACCGGGTCGATGCAGTCGCAATCATATGGGATATCTAATTGTAATCTTTCTGGCCCCTCTACTATTCCATCGTTTATGATTTCTATAGGAAGAATGAAACTTGTGTCGCCTGGTGGTATTGTTATACTCAACGGGATTTCTGTAAAATCTACTCCATTAACAGCTTCACTATCTGGACTTATGCTGTAATTGACGGTGACTTCTTTATTTAGGTTATTAAGAGAACTCCTTGTAAATACAAATTGAGGATCTATGCATCCTTCGTAGGCGATAGGTTCTGTGCTATTGGGTACCTCTGCAAATAAGTTAACCTGTTCTCCCAAGTCAAAACTGTTAGCTTCTATAAAAACTGCTGAGTCTAAATTTGAATCTCCAACATCGCCTATGACCAAACGTATATGATATGTTTCACAAGGAATAACTGAAAAAGACGCTACTAAAGGTATAGTATAGCCATCATATTCGATATAGTCTTCTGCAACAGGACTGGCATCTATACCACAAGCTCCTGCGTCTAAATTGGTGACGTTATCGACATAGAATTGTTCATTTTCTAAATGGTTGACACTATTTATGCTCACAATCTCATCAGAATTGGTCAGGGTAGCAACATTAATAGCGTTGTTTTCAAAGCTACCGTTGATCCCAGGTCCGCAAACAAAAAAGCCAAATACGTCGTTGAAAGTCGTTCCAACAAACTCACAATATTCTTCAGAGGCAAATACATAAGTAAAGGATACGGACTCACTCAAGGGTACAAAATCAAATTCAATACCTGTTACGTCAAATAACTCACTTGTAGCCAACTGGTCGAGGTCTTCATCATTTTGACTGATAGTACTTACAGTAGAGCTTGCGTCACCACTACTGTTGGGACCTCTAGCCAGCTGTACTGCTCCTGTAGTAATAAGTATACCCTTAGGAATACCAATTGTTGATTCTCCGTTTGCAAATAGACCAATACTCATATTTGGACTGCCCAGTGAGGATATGTTTGTGACGTTTCTACAATTTCCTTTGATGAGATCACTCTTAACTAAAGATTCTGTTCCAATATTTCTTTGTGTTGATAGTATTTCCTGTGCAGCTAAAAAAGGGCAAATTAAAGCTAAGCAAAGAACGATAGTATATTTGACACAGAAAGACATAATACTTACAAGTTACTGAATTGTTACGTACCATTTTATTCTATTTTAAAATTAGCAGGTCTAAAGCGTGTGTAGACCAGTACGAGACATCCTACAATCGGTAAGAAGTCTATGAAGAACATAGCGAATGAATGTTTTCTCTTGGAGATACATAGATAAACTCATATGGGCATCTATCAATTGTCAAAGACTCTATCCCCAAAATCTGAGTCTGGATTTATTACTATGGACCGTTTAATAAATCAAGCTTGGTCAAAGTCTTCAATGATCCCTTTACTTCAGATCTGAGGATGTCAACTGAAGGATGGGTGTCTTGCCTAGATGAAGGAACGATCCCGCAGTGTATAGATCCAGAGGATCTATACGTGAGTGAACCGGAACGGGTGGGTAGGTAATGAGTTGATGTTGCAGAGAAGTCAGTCGAGGTCATAGTACCAAGAGTAACGAGTGAGGATTGCTAAGACCATACCCTCTAAGTCTCACAACTTGAATGACTGAACAATCCCGTAGGGTAGAGATCTAGTAGATCTGGATGTGAAGGAACCGCAAAGCGGGTGGCAACATTAAATCACGTCTGAATTAACTATGGAATCTCACGATAGCCATAGACTGGAAAGCCAGAAAAAGAAATGAAATACTAAGCTCAAACAAGTAGATGAATTTTTTGTCTTGAATGGCTTCGAAACCGTCTGCGATACTGTATCTGGCACGATTATAAACGACTGATCCTGAAAGGTAAATGTCCGGGGGACATTTAAAGGAGAGCACCGCTAGCGGATGGGCGGGCCCAGAGCGGAAGCGTAAGAATCTCATTAGGTTAGGAATAGGAAAAGGAACTGCTTATGCGTGGAATGAACGTATGTACCCTTAGGGCAGATGTCTAAATGACATCTGATGAAGAGAACCGCAAGCGGGCGGGTGGGAAGAATAGGCGGATGGGCAGTAGCTCAAAGCCCAATACTCGGCACTACTATCAAAGTATCATTACTTGTGATAGTCACGACAAAATCTGACAGTTGGTATAAAATTGGATATTAATATTTTATAACAACAAAAAGGTTTTTTATGACAACACAAGACAAGTTAATTAAAACAAAGCTAGGATTATTAAAGCTAGCAAACCATTTGAACAATGTATCACAAGCCTGTCGGACGATGGGCTATTCCCGTGATAGTTATTATCGTATTAAAGATTTGTATGACACCGGTGGCGAAGCTGCTTTGATAGAGATATCCAGACGTAAGCCGAATCATAAGAATCGAGTTGATCCCCACATTGAGGATGCCGTAAAGGAAATTGCAATTGAATTTCCTGCCTACGGACAACAAAGAGCCAGTAATGAATTGGCAAAAAAGGGCATCACGGTATCTCCAGGTGGAGTTCGATGTATCTGGCTGAGGAATGATCTTGAGAATTTTAAGAAAAGACTCAAGGCGCTTGAGGCTAAAGTTGCACAGGACGGAATCATACTGACCGAAGCACAAGTGGTTGCTCTGGAAAAGGCCAAGGAGGAGAAAGTTGCCAATGGAGAGATCGAGACGCATCATCCAGGATACCTTGGAAGTCAGGACACTTACTATGTTGGTAACATCAAAGGTGTTGGTCGCATATATCAACAAACCTACGTGGATACTTACTCTAAGACTGCTCAGGCTAAGCTTTATCAAACCAAAGGTGCTCTTACTGCAGCAGATTTACTTAATGACAAAGTCATTCCTATGTACGAGGAGATGGATGTAAAACTTCTGAGAATCTTGACAGACAGAGGAACAGAATACAAAGGCAAGATCGAGAATCACCCTTATCAACTTTATCTTGATCTGGAAGACATAGACCATACCACGACCAAGGCCAAATCTCCACAGACAAATGGCATCTGTGAACGATTTCATAGAACAATCCAAGAAGAGTTTTATTCTATCATCTTCAGAAAAAAAGTGTTCACATCAATTGATGACCTACAGGCAGATTTAGATGAATGGATTAACTGGTACAACACTGAAAGGACACATTCTGGAAAACATTGTTATGGTAAAACTCCTTGGCAGACAATGCAGGATTCCAAACATCTCGCTTTGGAAAAACAATTAGATCAATTACCTTGGAGGGCGGCAGAGGATCACTCGATTGAAAAATCCCTCTTAAGCAACCAAGACGAGGGTTTGGCAATTGAGGGAGACTCAGTGGGAGGGCCTGAACAAGCCATTACATAACTGACAATTTCTCTTTCTGAAAAAATACTGACTGTCAGATAAAGTAGTGGCTATTACATGTAAGGATTTATTGGATTTTTATCTGCATCTCAACCTTCAAACCTTGAAACCATCCTGCCCATTAGTTTTGCATTTTGTCTATTCTCTCTTATCTGTTCTCTTTTATCTAAAAAGCTGAGCCCTCGCTGCCTAGCCTCAACTATGCACTCTGCACAAAAAAAATCCTGCGCGAGTTTTGCATTTTATCTATCATCTCTTATCTAAAAAGCAGAGCCCTTGCTGCCTAGCCTCAACTATGCACTCTGCACAAAAAAACTATGCACTAGTTTTGTATTTTATCTCTTATCTGTTCTCTCTTATCTAAAAAGAGCAGCCTTCGCTGCCTAGCCCTATCTATGCACTATCAGCCTCCCCGTCCCTATCAACCTTCCGCCATCGCGCAGCTCATACACATACGTACCTATGTCCAGACTGCTGAGGTCTACTACTGTAGAGCCAGTCATAATTTGCTCTTGCCAGACTCGCTGACCATTGAGGTTGTAGAAAGTCAGTCGCCCATCTTCAGGAAGATAACCTGACAATAAAAAGCGGGTGGGTCCCTCGGTCGGATTGGGAAAAACAGATAAGGAAATTTTCTCTTCAAAATCATCTATGGCGCTAACGCCGAGAAAGAGAGTATCACAAGAACTGTGGCTACTGTTTTCGTTACTGACGGTAAGGCAGACCTCGTAGATGCCGTTGGCAGCATAGCGATGCTCGGGGTGTCGCTCTGATGAGGTGTGGCCATCTCCAAAATCCCAAGCCCATATCTCGGGTCTGAAGTAGGAGACATCCCAGAACTGACTTGTCAGGTGGTCTGTAGCCGATTGCTCGTACCAGTAGCGAGAGACAGGATGATTGTCGAGAGCTAGTGTATCGCAGGCGCTGCCATCGAGAGGACCGAGGCGATAGGTATTAGTGGTAGGGATAGTGCCAGCGACAAAGGTCGGCAGGATAATCGCATTCTGCTCTACCTCA
>CALFUU010000095.1 GCA_937929835.1 uncultured Saprospiraceae bacterium
AACGCTAAAGGGTAATAAGCATTTTCCGAAATTAGTCAAGCAAGATGTATCAAGTTGATTATAGGCTATAAGAGTGTGTATTAAGCCGAATACTGGAAATCCATATGCACAAGAAGCTATTAATCTAGGTAGGTAGATTGGTTTCTTCTAGGTGGCTTTTGTAGCCTACAAATAGGAACATTGGAGCTAAAAAACAACAAAATAGCATTTAAGCAATAAATAGATATGAAGCAGCCCAAGAAGCAGTTCCACTAACTAACAAAGCTGTTTCGTTGTCCGTAAGAGAAGAAAGAGTTAGAGCAACACCAAATCCAATGCACAATCCCATCAAGAGCCTAGTAAACTTAGGCAGGGCTTTAGTGGGCCTTCTTTTGAATATGAATTTCATAATGTGACTTTTTCTAATTACGATAGATTCTCGTTATAAATAATCTTGATTTCAAGAATCTTGTAAACAATAATACGCAAATACCGTGCTTCACGTTCAATTTCTCTTGGCGAATTATTGGCAAATCAATGGATGCTATATGATATTAACGTTTTTGAAGCGGACTTTAGCATATCTCATTCCAGTGCAGACTCCTATACCCCTACCTTTTTTGCGGTAATTTATGACATATCTATTTTGTGCTATGATGGAAATGGGCTATATGTCATATCCATAAAACCTTAGTTGTCAATAGCTAATATATACCAAGGAATTACATATAGTCCCTACCCCTAAAAGATGTAAAGTTGAGGTGTAGTAGACGTATGTGTTTAATTGCCATGGTATTTTTTTTGGCCTAGGGTAGTTGTATTACTCATAACTTAATAACCAAAACCACCGTATCTCATGATTCACAATCAGGATCGTAAGATTTATTCAGATCTGAGATTCTGGATAGTGGTATTCTGCTCTAGTATATTGCTAGGCTTTTTGATACTCACCTATCCGGGGTAATTAGAGAAAATTAAGGTTGTTGCCACCTAGATGTGGGAATGACCTTATTTTTTTATCTTAAGACTCATATCCAATGATCCTGCAGAATGTGTGAGCGCACCTACTGAAATAAAATCGACACCTGTCTCGGCGATAGCTCTGACAGTCGACAAATTGACGCCACCTGATGCCTCTGCTTCATATCTCTTGTCTATAATCTTGACCGCTTGGCGCATCATATCTAGGTCATAGTTGTCCAGCATTATTCTGGTGATGCCGCCCACTTCTAGCACTTCCTGTAATTCTTCTAAGTTTCTAGTTTCTACAGTAATGCCTAGTTCTTTTTTATTTGCCTTGAGGTATTCTTTTACTTTTTTGATGGCTTTGCCTATGCCCCCACAGGCATCTACGTGATTATCTTTGATCATAATCCAGTCATAGAGTCCATCTCTATAGTTGGTACATCCACCGACTCTGACTGCCCATTTTTCTAGAAAGCGCATTAGAGGTGTAGTCTTTCTCGTGTCTAGTATAGTCACAGGAAGGTCATCGACGAGATCGGCAAATTTTCTTGACATACTGGATACGCCACTCAGTCTTTGCATAGTATTGAGGACTAGTCTTTCGCCTTTGAGTAAGGTTTGAGAATCTGTAGTTATTTCAAAAGCAATATCTCCATACTTCACTTTAGTCCCATCAGAAATCATCCTTTCAAAGCCACACTCTGGATCTAATCGTCTGAAGACAAACTCTGCAAAATCTACGCCTGCTATAACCCCCTCATCTTTGACTAGGAGCTTGGCTGTGTCCCTAGAAGTAGGATCTATACACGCTAGCGAGGTATGATCACCATCCTTGACATCCTCTCGCATCGCTGCATCAATAAAGGCCTCTAAAAGTGAAATCTTAATCCCTTCCATATACTTTCTGTTTGATGATCTAAACATAAAGAAATTTGACATATGAAACTTGCTTCTTGCTTGGTCAGCTAGAATAAAAAAAGAGGCCATCAACTGGGTTGATGACCTCTTTATCTTAGTTGGATAGATATAATTTGAGTATTGGCAGTGCGGCTTTGAGTAAAGCCCGTTTTCATTTAATTTCTAATCAGTGCTATAAGTTGAGTACACGTTGTTGCTATGAATCTACAATCTATACTAATTCATAATTGCACATCGCAATGCTATAAACTTATGTCAAGGACTTTACAGACATATTCGCTGCTGCCTACAGTTCTTCTCCTATCAAGTCTTTTATGTGCACGTTTCTTTCAACTTTAGTTCTCTCACTGACGTCAGCAGAACCATTCTCTAGTCTGAGTACCCCTCTAGGACATACAGCTGAGCAGACACCACAACCTACGCAAGACGATCTTACGATGTCTTGTCCTTTCTGAGCGTATGACCTGACGTCGATACCCATCTCACAGTATGTAGAACAGTTGCCACAAGAAATACACTGGCCGCCATTAGTCGTAATTCTAAATTTGGATCTAAATTTCTGGATCAATCCGAGATAACCAGCCAAGGGACATCCAAATCGACACCAGACTCTGTTGCCCATCAGCGGATAGAATCCAGTACCCACTATGCCTGCAAACCCAGCGCCTATAAAGAAGGCATACCAAGCCTTCAGCGACTCCGTGTTGATGCCGAGGACAGAATAACTACCTGAAAAATAAGTGTAGAGGACACCAATGGTCATCAATACAGCAGCCACCATAACGCCGTGTATTATGTATCTTTCAAACTGCCATGCTCTAAGACTTTTGTCCGATAATTGTCTAAATGGATCGCCCAGCGTCTCAGCCAATCCTCCACAACCACAGACCCAGCTACAGTACCATCTCTTGCCAAAAAAGAAAACAAAAACAGGTACGCCAATGACAAAAAGCGCAATACCCCATACCAGCATAAATATGCCTATAGATCCATTGGACACCATCTCGTCCAATCTGTAATTGAAAAAGAAAGAGTAATCCAGAGGCCACATATTTTTCAAATCTGGGGCAGGAATCGGATTGTCATAAGCATTAGCAGCATTGAGTTTGCTGATCATCTGAGGTATCAGAAAAGCGAAGGCTGTCTGAAAGAAAATGACGGAATAAGTCCTAACTCTCTGGTATTTGTTGTGCTTGTACTTAGCGAGCATACGGATGCCCATAACCGCCATAATGACCGTATAGAGCAGACCATAGAGAAACCATCTACTGGCATTGCCCCCATTCAGCTTGTTGCTGATCGGATCGACCATCGATACCCAATTCTGAATATACTGCGGCGTCCAATAAAGTAAAATATAGAAGCCTACTAAGAGAATACCAGCAATAACACCGAGCCATCCCGTATGCGCAGGAGAGGCTGATCTCTGCGGGTCTTTACCCTTGGACTTTTCTTTTATAAATACAAAGTAGATAAATATGAGCCCGATGACTGTTGTGACTAGAGGCCAGAACAAGTTGCTCAACTTAAAAAATCCATACACCAGAACACCTAGTATACCAGCGGTAAGCGCTAGAGTTCTAGGCCCCAATGTAAGTCCTCTCGTTAAGCTATTGTGATAGATGCCATCGTGCTTGATGCCTGCGCTTTCAGAAAACTTGGGCAAGATGAAAAATAGACCGCCGATAATGGCCAAGCCAAAGGTTAGAAAAAAGAACAGCCAAGGATTACTCTGTACCGGACCAGTGGCCACGGCCGTAGCGCTCATTTTTTGTTTGAAGGCACTCGCGTTGCCACCAAATCTGAAGTCCCACTCGCCTACACCTTCTGGCGGACCACTTGCCTTGAATTTGGCTTCTTGGATTTCATTGGCTTTATCTATGACCTTTGAGGCTAGAGAGACAAATCCTATATGATTGACTTCTTGGCCAGTAGCACCAAGTTCGTTAATGGCTTCAGTTATAGCAACATTTTGATGCTTGTTGTTTCCAGGAAGCGCTTCTAGGTTTATTGATTTGGTACCTAATCCTAACATTCCGATAAACACAAGAATGCTAGCGATGACAAGGATGCTACCGATTGTTTGTAATAGTTTCATAGATACTAGCTTTTTAGGAATGCAAGGACTCTATCTAGTCCTCTCTTAGTCTTGAGATTAATATTTGTGCCTTCTTGTTTATTATATAATTGGATGACGTCGGCTTCATATTCGTCATAGAATTCAGGATCAAAATTGGCAAGACCTAAATTCTGTAACACTTCTTTTACTGGTGTCTTCTGTGCCAGCCATTTTTCACAGACTTCGTGTCGGTATCTGACTCCCATCAGATTAAATCCTCTGATGTACTTTTCAGTTTTGTGGTAGTTGATTCTTATCGCCTTATCTCCATCCGAATGCTCCCAGTAGATTGTAGACATATCTTCAGGAAGTTTTCCTGGCACCTCTCCATAGACTTGATATTCTATATCTAAGAACTTGGCACTGTTGAACCAGATGCCTGGGTCATAAGCCACCGTCTGGCCCATAATATTATAAGCTGCAGTCTCACCCATCATACGGCCTGTGTACCAGATGGCTTCTATACCACGTCTTCCTGGCTTCGGATCAGATAATTCTGCACAATCGCCTATGGCATAGACGTCTGGCATATTGGTCTTGAGATGACTGTCTACTTTTATACCACGTCCTACCTCTAATCCAGTTTCTTTTAGAAATGCAATATTAGGACTAACACCAGCTGTCAATCCGACGTACCCACAAGGTATTTCCTCTTGTGTCTCTTTTATGATGACCGACTTGGCAGCACCTTTCCCATCATCTTGGATGCTATCTAGATTGACACCTAGTCTAAGGTCTATATGGTGGCTTTTGATATGTCTATTGATCATATCTGATTCTTCGGCGGGTAGTACGTTGTTCCAATAAGAAGCTTCTCTGACGAGCATCGATACACCAATTTTTCGTGATCTGAACATCTCCGCCATTTCTATGCCTATGAGGCCGCCACCGACAATCACGGCGTGCTTAAGACCAGGAGAGTATTTCTCCATATTCTCCAGATCTTGCCAGTGGTATAAGCCACCCACTCTTTCTAGATCTTGTCCAGGCCAGCCAAACTTATTGGACTTAGATCCTAGAGCGAGGACCAGCTTATCATATTGAAGGGCTCCCTGCGTCGTCGCCAGCGTCTTAGTCTCAAAATCTATGTTATCTACATGCGCTTCTAGTAGATTAATGCGGTTTTTTTCCCAAAACCAATCTTCGTAAGGTTTAAGATCTTCTGGACGCATATGACCCATATAAGCGTACATAAGTGCGGTTCTAGAGAAAAAATGTTTTGTCTCTGAGGATATAACAGTAATCTCACTGTCTCCTAGTTTTCTGAGCCAACGTGCACAAGTGATACCACTAATACCGTTTCCGATGATAATAATCTTCATAAAAATGTAAGTCAGGAATGGAAATTAGACTTTTATAGGATGAATTTATAATCTGTTATATGGTATCGACTGATGATGTGTAGTACCCGAGATCAATCAAAGTCATTAAAAACACTTATCTATAAAAGGTCTTTTGATTCTAAAAGGCCTAAATTGTACAAGTAGAATGGTTCTTAGAAAACTCAGCTTTTGATGATAAATGTCAAACAAAAGACCATCTCAGACTACATTTGACTCTATCTGTAAAATATGTGTCCGCAATTAGACTAATGTCAGCTAGACAGTCATATACTTATAATTTTCGTGTTGTTGCGACACTTAATTGAGTTATTTGATTATTTTCATCCCGCACAATGAAATTCTTTAACCTTAATAATTCATTTAACTAAATACTACAAAATAGGAATATGAAAAAATTTTTACTTCTAATTACAGCTTTTGCCACTATGGGTCTAACCCTATCCGCGCAGCTATCTCCTGGTTCTACCTTACCTGCTAACATAACAGGTACAGATTATATCACAGGAGAAGCAATCGATGTTCAAGCTTGGTTGGACGATGGTAAAACTGTCGTTATAGACGTTTTTGCAACCTGGTGTGGTCCTTGTTGGAATTTCCATGCAAGTGGTTACCTAGAAGAAATCTACGATGTTTACGGTCCAGAAGGCACTGATCAGGTAAGAATACTAGGTCTAGAAGCTGATGGAAATACTGCTCCTAACTTGATGGAGACAAATCAGTTTGGACAACCGGGTAACTGGTTAGTTAATCCTGAGACTTTAGAAAACATTCATTACAACATAATGGATGAGCCTTCAGCAAGTACTACACTAAGCATCAGTTACTACCCTTCATTGTATATCATTAAGCCTAATGGTGTACTTGCAGAGTTAGGAACCTTATCTCCAAACCCAAGGTCTAATAGACCATTCTGGGATGCGGCTATCGATCCTAATGCAGACCCTTACCTTTTGACTGGTGCTGATATTACTTTAGAGAGTTTCTGTGATGAAGCAAATGTGGATGCACAAGAAATATCTTTCATCAATCCTTCTGATACACCTATTACTTCTGCAGAATTTGTGGTAATCGCTAATGGTGAATTAATCGAGACAGTACCTTTTCAGGGAAGCATCGGTGCTTTCCAGTCGGGATCAGTTCAGATAAGTGCTCAGACATTTACAGAGAATACAGAATTGCAGGTAGGCTTGTCTTCAGTTAATGGGACACCTATTGCACAGCCGATTTACAGTGGTACTGCAGAAAAGTACTCTGTTGGCACAAGAACTATGAACGTAAGATTTACAACAGACAACTGGCCTATCGAGACATCTTGGAGATTGACAGATGAGACAGGTGCAGAGTTATTTGCAGTTTCGAGTTACATCGGTCTAGCTGCAGGTGGTGGAGCAGATGCGCTTAGAACATTTGAGTACCAAGTTACTGTTCCAGAAACATCAACTTGCTTGACTTTCGCTATTGCTGACTCTTATGGAGATGGATTGACAGTATGGAATCCAGCTGAGCACTATCCTCCAGGTATCGAGGTTCAAGACAATCAAGGTAACTGGGTGAAGCAGAACAGTGTTCCAGACCCGACAGACATAGCTAGTATAAGAAGTGAAGGTACTTTCTTCTTCAATGCAGCCTTTGTAAATGTTTCTGCAGAAGGCGCTACTAGCGTAGAAGAAATTACAACTATAGAAGATGTACAAATTTTCCCTAATCCAGTGACTAATGAATTGACTTTAGATCTGGCTACTTCTATCAGTACAGATTATTCTGTATCTGTGATTGATGCAATGGGACAAACAGTTCAGACTTTAGGTAACTATAACTCTAGCCTTACTAAGGGTTTTGATGTATCAGAATTACCGACGGGTATTTACTTCTTAAGAGTCGCTACTGAGGAAGCGAACAATCTTTACAAGTTTAGTAAGATATAAGATCTCCCAATCTAATATATCTAGGGCTGCCTCCAAAAAGGCAGCCCTTTTTTTATTGAAGTACCTTTTTGAGAATATGCCTAGCTTTATATTAAAGTAAAGCATATGTCTCTAAAGAACTTCTTTCTGTTTATCGTAATGTGTCTTAGTTTTCATGTAGTTGCGCAAGACACCTTACTGTATGAAACATTTCAGTCTGAAACACTTAATGGATTCAGCAGTCTAGATATAGATGGATTGCCACTTTCAGAAGATTTTGAGAGTCTAGAAGGTGGGTTCCAAGTCTTAGCTATTGCTGGAGCCAGCGACTTTAGAGCGATAGCTGTTTCTAGTTTTAGAGATGGCGGTACTGCCAATAACTTTTTGATCTCTCCTCCCATAGCTATAACCCAGACCTCCACGGCTTTGCGCTGGACAGCCAATTCTCTTAGTGGGGATCCGAGCCAGGCAGAATCTTACGAAGTTCTGCTCTCTCGTACAGGTACAGAGGCCACCGATTTTACGGATATATTAGAGATTGTAGCAGTTGAGACTGGCAGTACTAGAGAGGTAGACTTGAGCTTCTATGCTGGGTCTACAGTGCATATAGCGTTTAGGCAGAATGGGACTGACAAGTTAGCACTTACGATAGATGACATTCTGATTACTGCGCCTAGCTCAGACGTAGATGTAGAGTTAGAAGCTTTTTTGGGCAATCGGTATCTTGATGTCGAGGATTTAGGTTTGGGTCCAGCAGTCTTGGTAAATAATATCGGTGCGCAGCAATTGACGGATATTGTACTAGATGTTACAGTCAATGGCAATACGAGTCGGGTAGAGTATAATAATCTGAATATAGATCCACAAAGTTCAGGAGAATTGCCTCTTAATATTACAGAAGCAGAGAAGTATGTAATAGAGGTAAGTTTAGTTTCCGCTAATGGTGTCGAGCAAAGCAAGCCTATGTTGTCCGGTACTTTCTTTCTCCATCAGGGAGGTCCTGTACAGACGCAATTGATGGAGGTGGCGACCAGTACGACGTGTGGCTGGTGTCCAGGAGATATTGTGGCACAAGATAGAGCTGCAGCGGCCAATCCTGATGACCTGATTGCCCTCTCTGTGCATTTTGATGATGACCTAGTATCTCCTGTATATGCTTTTGGAATTGAGAATCTTAGAGGCTTTGGAGGTGTGCCTTCAGCATCCTACAACAGAGACTTCAGTGGGTTGACAGCTGATTATCAAGACAACTTGCAGAGAGGAGAAGGAAATTCTCCTCTAGGGCTTGAGGTAAGCAATATTTATGATCCTGTAAGTAGAGCTATGACGGTGGACCTGAGTGGTACTGCTTTTACGCGATTTGATGAGGGAGACATAAGGCTTTCTTTATTGATAGTAGAGGACTCGATAGTTGGGGCTACAGAATTATTTGATCAAGCCAACTTTTATAGTGTGGAAAGTCAAAATATTCCACTTGTGGGAATTGATGGAAGGGACTGGCAAGCAGAACCAGATCCAGTTCCAGCGAGTAATATGATCTATAATCGAGTGGTAAGAGATCTCGTGGGTGGCTTTGATGGTATAATCGGTTCTGTACCAGCGACAAGTAGAGGAGAGAACTTTGATTACCAGATTGATTACATACTACCTTCTGTATATGACGAAAATCAAGTCTCCATTGTCGCTCTAGTTCTAGATGCTACAGATTCTAGGGTGCTCCAGGCGATAGAGCAGAGACTCGATATCTTATCTTCTGTCTCAGATCACGATCAACAAAACTTTAAAATATTTCCTAATCCGACTAGGGCTGCATTGCATGTTGTTGGGTTGGACAAGCAGACCGCTATAGCCTATCAGTTAGTCCATACTAGTGGTAGGGTAGTAAGGGCTCAGAATATCGACAAACTTTCTGATAATGAGACGATTAAGATAGATTGTCTAGGGCTTTCTGCAGGTATGTATACACTTAGAGTGACAGATGGATTTGGCTGGGAGAATCATAGAGTGATGGTAATCGGTACAGATCAATAATGTCACCTAATAGACTATAATCTTGCGATAAAGAGGCTAGGAAGAGGT
The DNA here is from genome assembly GCA_937929835.1 of uncultured Saprospiraceae bacterium. Lineage (GTDB taxonomy): Bacteria > Bacteroidota > Bacteroidia > Chitinophagales > Saprospiraceae > RFSX01. Next base: position 9,309 of record CALFUU010000095.1, read on the forward strand.
TTTGTAGAGATTTGTATTGTATATTTAATATTCGTTAACGTCATATTAGGTCTTTGTATTGGATATAGGCGTTATATTTGTATTACTTAAGAAAATTATGAGGTTAACTTTTTACACACTAGCTTTTATGCTGCTTACAACGGGCTTATTTGGTCAGTTGAAGGTAGAAAGTGGTGCGGTAAAAGGTAAATCTACTTCTGAAAGAGTGGCCTTATACTTCACAGTGACCAATACATCAGATCAAGAGCAGATCTTTTATTGGGATTTAGAGCGATCTGCTCAAATGCCTTCTGACTGGGAGTTGTCTGTATGTGATACCAACACATGTTACGATTGGGGTTCTGAGTCTTGTCCTTGTGATGAGCCAGCCAAGCTTGCATCTGGTGAAGAATACACCTTTATAGTTAATGTCGATCCTAATGGTATCGAAGCCAACTATGGTGTAGATTTTAGACTACTAGATAAGTGTGAAGACAGTAAAGTTCTAGATTCTGGAAAGCTGACGTACAATATCTCAAATGCAGTTACTTCAGAAAAACCTAAATCTACGAGCTCTTCCATAGTTATTTATCCCAACCCTACTTTCGACACGTTTGAGGTAACTGAAGATAGTGCAATAAAGACAATAGCTATATATAACATAGTAGGGAAGAAAGTGATGTCCGTAGAGCATAGAGCTGGACAATTACATGACGTAACGACCTTGGACGAAGGTATCTACCTTGTTAGAATGTTAGATGAGACAAATGAAGTTGTCAAAGTCATCAGAATGACCAAAGAGTAATCTCAAAAATTAGAAATATATCTAGAAAGGTTTCGTCACTGACGAAGCCTTTTTTTATGTCCACCATAACCGCCCATAACAATGGCCATATGGCGTAGCCGTCAAAGTTAGATATAAATGGTGCCTTAAAGAGTGAGTTTTAAAAACTGAAAGTGAAAGGTATGGGTCGTTATTCTTTTACTATTGCCTCACGACTTTTTTATGTGCTAAGATACCTTTGTCATCTTCCAGTCTTAACTGATAGATGCCAGAAGGAAGAACAGAAAGATCTACAGATCCTCTAGGCACAAGTGGAGCGGAGATACTAAGTCTACCCATAGCATCATAGACAGTGACGTTTACATTATCATAATTATCTAGTCCTTCTATACTTACGAGCCCTGTGCTGGGATTGGGGTAGACAACGATATGCCGTGGTCCTTGGGAGTCAGTGGTGGAAGTTGATGCACAAAAATCTATCTCCCAATTGACCTCCCGCCAGTCCTGCCATATACCCAAGGATACATCTCCACCCGGAATCCGCCATAGAGAAGTCTCAGGACCTGATGCGGCAATAAACTCGTCGATATTGGCGGAGGTCATCAGACCTTCTTGGGTAGTTGTAATATGGTGTATCTGTCTTGTAGCACCTAGCTCACGATATTCCTTGGTCCCTTCATTTACCCAAAAGGTAATCTCGTCAAGATCTGCAAAGCTCCACAGCTCCACATAGGTCTGTGGCATAAAGCCTGTGACGAATGGATTGATGACACCAATGCTAAAATTATGGTCTCTCGGATTGCCCCAGGTCGTACAATAAAGATTAAAGGTGTCGACGGCAATCTCATCTCTGATCGCTCTATCTATTGCTTTCTTAAAGGCAAAGAAAAGATTATAAAGTGCTAGTGGGTTGCCATCAAATTCTGTTTCTACATCTACGACAAAGCCATCATAACCTGTCTCGGCAGCCATATATATGGCTTCTGCTTGTAAGGAATCATTGAGCGGGTAATTATAAGACCAAGCCCACACCTCTAGGCCCTTATCCTTGTAGGCTCCGACGAGGTCAGTATCTATCAGCTCGGGCCATCTTTCTGTATCGACACGTCCGTCAGCCACCTTTACGTAGATACGTTGTACACCGAGAGCGGCTAAGTTGTTGGCCAATTGCTCATGAGAAGAGAAGCCAGTTTGCTCTATAAACCACAGCCATACCCCAAGCTTATTGCACTCCTGTCCTCTAACCACTGTACTGGTCACAGTAAGTGTTACTATGAGGAGCAGCAGTTGCTTATGCATTCAGCACTGGTGTTTCTTGAACTTTTAGTGTTTTACCCATATAGACGAGCTTGTCGCCTTGGCCAACTTTCATTCCTGAGTAGTCAGAAAGGACAATACTGAAATCGTCCGTCTCTCCATTCTTGACAAATAGTGGGATAGTCTTGTCCTGGCTATTGATTTTTTTGAGTAGCTCATCCAGCATCTCATAGGTGTCCACTTCTATTTCATTGATCACTGGATAATCTCTAGCCACCTCTAGGAGATTTATAAAATCATCGTGCTTCGAGAATAGGTTTTGTCCACCAACTGTCTCTGGATTTTGTAATTCATTGACCGAGGTCAATCTGTAAGAACCATTCTCTCCATAATCTTTTTTGAGATTATCAATAGAGAAGTCATTGACCTCTGCGCTACCTGTCATAGCCATCAAAATGCCGACATCATTGAGATCAGAATTATTTCTGAGGTCATCTTTGTAGATGTCCACAGTATAGGCATCGATACCTTCTTCGTGAGCTTTTTCGATATTTCCAGTATTGCTATCTATGAGGATGACGTGTTTGCCATTTTCTTTGAGGTACTTCCCTATGAGGCGGCTGGCTCTATGAGCACCGACTACCAGGATACCATTACTCTTCTCTAAGAGGACACCGAGCCACTTAGCGATCAGACCTGCGCCTGTAGCATTAAGGATAACAGTCCCGAGGACGATCATAAAGACAAAGGGTGTAATGTACTCTGCGCCACTGATGCCATCGGCAGCAAGTTTGGATCCAAAGAGGGAGGCAATACCGGCGGCAACGATTCCTCTAGGTCCGACCCAGCTGATAAATAGTTTTTCGTTGGTTGTAAGAGCAGAATTGAAAGTACTAAGGAAGACACCAATAGGCCTCAGTATAAAGATCACGGCCAAGAACAGTGCTGCGACCTTCCAGTTGAGCAATAGCTCGAGGTCTGCGATATTCATATTGGCAGAGAGCAGTATAAAGAGGATGGCTATAAGCAAAATACTCAGAGACTCGCCAAAGTAGATGATTTCGTTTTTGTGTGGCATATCCACGTTACCGACGACCATACCCAATACCACTACTGTCAATAGTCCTGAGTCCGGTACAAGTAAGTGTGATCCTACAAATCCAGTCAATACAAAGGCCAGTGTAAATACAGTCAAAAGATAATGTGGCACCCAATGCCTCTGTAAGCAGATCCTAAGTAAATGTGCCAAAAAGAAACCCAAAGCTGACCCCACCAAGGCGATAAGCAAAAAGTGCTTAAATGCATCTACAGTAAAGGCACCGCCACCACCGAAGGCTGGGCTATGGGTCAGATGTATAAACTCATAGACAAGAACCGCTGTCAGGGCACCGATCGGATCTATTAGAATCCCTTCCCACTTGAGGATGGCAGATATATTTCGTTTGAGAGTCAGATTTCTCAATATGGGTCCGATGACGGTAGGTCCAGTCACTATGATCAGACCAGAAAATAAGAAAGACATATCCCAGTGAAGACCAGTGATATAGTGTGCCATCAAAGCACCTCCGATAAAGGTGACCAGTGATCCCAAGGAAATCAGGTTAATGATAGAGGGGCCTACGCCTTTGAGCTCATCCCGTTTTAGAGATAATCCTCCCTCAAAAAGGATGACGCCTATCGCCAACTCTACAAAATGGAAGAGGTGTTCCTTAGGGAAGATGCCTTTAGTGCCGTTCCATACTGGCTCTAGTAGCTTGGTGCCGTCTACAGTCCATAGAGTAGACAGCGGTCCTACAACCAATCCTATGAGCAATAAGGGTAAAATAGCAGGCACTTTGATGCGCCAAGCGACCCATTGTGCTAATATTCCCAAAATTATAACACCACCTAATTCTAACATTTTGAAGCGATTTTAAACTTAGACGAATATACTTAGATAGGCCTACAATTGCGCCCATTAGCCTATACTAATCAATAAGTTATAAATAGGAACTCTTTATAATGCCATAGTGGGATGCCCCTCTTTGACTCCTTTCTATCTAGGGGTCTGGGGTAGTCTATGTATGTACAAAGACCACTATATATGGGGCTTTGTGGCATAGTTTCTGCTTTTTCTATGTCACGATGAATATCGAAAAAATAAATAGAAAACACTTTATGGAAACCGACATGTATTACCGTGTCGGCTACGGCCTTTCTTCCAAGATAGTAGGGTATTCCAATGGGATCTTCACACTAGAGATAGTTCTAGGTAACAAATGGCCTAAGGACTTTAATGCTACTTCTCAAGAACTTGCTTACCTCTGGAGAAATAGTCACGAAGAACTACACAAAGCCATCGGCTGTAAGATATATATAATTGATGCTAGGACCTTTCCTTATAAGCAAGCCCTCTTACACAGAGGTGTCAAGCCTAACTATGATGCCAAAAAAGGGATCATCTTTAGAAAGGGATATCTCAACTAGCAGTAAGAGAATTTTTTATTGAGACTGAAAAAGGTGGTGAAGAAATTCACGCCTTTTTTTGTTTTAGGAGCTATCGATTTCAGTTATTAGGATAAAAAGTAGACCTTATCGTCAAAACCTACTTGACGTGCAACTCTCTTCACTAGATCTTATTATCATCTGCGCATTCTTTGCAATGACGCTACTTATAGGCATCTACGCCTCTAGGAAAGGCAACGCAACAGCCAAAGACTTTTTCTTATCGGGACGAGAGATGCCTTGGTGGTTGCTCGGTGTCTCTATGGTTGCGACAACATTCTCAGCGGATACACCTAATCTTGTGACCGATATCATCCGCACCAATGGTGTTGCTGGCAATTGGGTTTGGTGGGCTTTCTTGCTGACAGGTATGGCTACAGTATTTATTTATGCCAAGCTGTGGCGTCGATCAGGTATAACGACGGACCTAGAATTCTACGAGCTACGGTATAGTGGGGGAGAGGCTAAGTTCCTTCGGATATTCAGAGCGGTCTACCTCGGTGTCTTTTTCAATGTAATGATAATGGCCACTGTTCTGTTGGCTGGAATCAAGATTGGTGGTGTTATGCTGGGCCTAACTCCCATTCAGACGGTAGCCATCGTCTCGATAGTGACGGTAAGCTATGCGATGATAGGGGGTCTGCGAGGAGTTATCCTTACAGATTTCTTTCAGTTTTTTCTGAGTATGATAGGTATGGTGGGTGCTGCGATCTATATACTGGGATTGCCTGAGGTCGGTGGCTTAGCCAAGCTCGTATCTCATCCACAGGTGGTGGGGAAGATAGATTTGTTTCCTGACTTTTCGGATCTCAATGTGGCGATCCCGCTCTTCTTTATACCGATAGCCGTGCAGTGGTGGAGTGCTTGGTATCCAGGTGCAGAGCCTGGAGGGGGTGGCTATGTTGCGCAGCGGATGCTTTCTGCTAGAGATGAAAAAGATGCTGTCAAAGCGACTCTATTTTTTAATGCGGCCCACTATGCGCTGAGGCCGTGGCCGTGGATTTTGATTGCCTTGGCCTCCCTTATATTGTTCCCAGATCTGGCAAGTCTCAAGAAGAGCTTTCCGCATATAGATGATAGTATACTGGGTCAAGACTTGGCCTTTCCTGCGATGCTGACAGTCTTGCCAGCAGGGTTGGTGGGCTTGGTCATAGCAGCGTTGATTTCTGCATTAATGTCGACGATCAGTACACATCTTAATTGGGGAGCAAGCTATATGGTCAATGATGTGCATCTGCGATTTTTTAGAGGACCGCTAAGTGGAACGACTTTGACAAGTGAACGGAAACCAGAAAATGAGTCAGGCATCAATCCTGTTATGCTGGGTCGTATATGGACATTGATCCTGATGATACTTGCGGCCGTCTTTGCTTTATTTCTCACCAATGCGCTACAAGCTTTCAATATACTGCTGCAAATCGGCGCGGGTACAGGCCTATTGTTTTTATTGCGTTGGTTTTGGTGGCGGATCAATGCCTACAGTGAGATCACGGCGATGATTGTTTCGTTTGTGGTGGCGATATACTTTGAGTTGTTGTATCAAGGTAATATGGAGGCTTATATGAAAATGTGTCTGGGTGTGGCCATTACGACGATGGCTTGGGTCGCCGTGACACTGATCACACGGCCTACCGATATGAGACAATTACAGACCTTCTTCTCTAAGATAAGGCCACACGCAGGTGGGTGGCAGCCTGTAGTCCAGAAGATGGATGCATTGGAAACTTCTAGCACAGATGGTTCTTTTGCACGGGAGTTGTTGATGCTGTTTCTGGGTTGTGTGATGATTTATGCGGCGCTGTTTGCGACGGGGTATTTGTTGTATGGGCAGTTCGATTTTGCACTTATAGCCTTAACATGTTTTGTGGTGGGGTTTGTAGGATTGAGGCAGCTTTGGGAATAAAGGTCCTGAGATCTTTTGCATTAGCGAAATTTGGGAAAGTAGATTTTATATGGAATTGCATATAAAAACTCTGAAAAGGTATAAATTATATGGAATTGCATATAATTGAGTAATTTATCTTAGCTTTATATGGTAATGCATATAAAATGAGTAATCTAAGTGCCTTTGTAAAGTCTAGAAGAAAGAAGTTAAACCTCACACAAGTAGAACTTGCAACTAAGTCAGGCGTTGCGCTGACCGTTATTAGAAAAATCGAGCAGGGCAAGGATACGCTTCAATTATCCAAAGTGAATCAGGTCCTACATATGTTTGGGCATATTCTTCAACCAGTAAATCTCAGAGACTATGAGAAGAGCGGAGGTCAGATATAACAATCTTAGAGCAGGCGTTTTGGTTGAGTCCGACGAGGGAGAATATCTATTTAGTTATGATAAAGAATATGTTAGATCGTATCCCGACTTATTTATTTCCTTTCAGTTGCCAGTTTCAATTCATACCTATAGAAGTAAAAGGTTATTTCCGTTTTTTGATGGTCTCATTCCAGAAGGCTGGTTATTGAATATAGCTGCAGAAAGTTGGAAAATAAACAAGAATGATCGAATGGGCTTGTTGTTGGCTTGCTGTCAGAACGCTATCGGAGCAGTTTCTATTCATCCAATTGAAAGTGATTATTGATGAACAATTGTTTGTGCTGCTACAAAGAGTTAGATAGAGGACAAGAAGATTATCATCCTTCTTGTGTCAAAAAATTCTATCTAAAAGATAAGGCACCTACTTTGCCATACGATCTATCTGAAATGGAACAGCTCGCAAAGACGGCAGCGCTTAATTCGATTTCTGTTCCAGGAGTCCAGCCAAAGATTTCTCTCGGTTGGATCAAAGAAGATTTATTAAGTGGTCACAGCGCAAGACTGACTATCCTAGATGCATTAGATGGCGAGTACATTCTCAAGCCACAAAATGAACTCTATTCTCAAATGCCCGAAAACGAGCATCTCTCTATGAGACTTGCAGAATTGTTTGGCATTTCAGTGGTACCCTCTTGTTTGATCAGATTAAGGTCCGGTGAGTTGTGTTATATCACAAAGAGAATTGACAGAAGTCGGCAAGGGAAAATACATATGATTGACTTCCTCCAAATTATGGAACTCGAAGATAAGTATATGGGCACTATGGAGCGCCTCGGTAAACTTATAGGAGAACTGTCTGAAAATACCTTATTAGACAAATTACGATTTCCGAATAGCGCACATTGACTGCACGATAAAAGTCTTATTTGCTGTAACAAAAGCAAATAAAAATGAAGAAATTGTTTACAGGACTCAGCATTTATGACTTTCAGCAGCAATTTGGAGATGACAATTC
>CALFUU010000096.1 GCA_937929835.1 uncultured Saprospiraceae bacterium
GTGGTAGAAAACTACATCCATAGGATCGGCCGTACGGGACGAGCAGAGCAGATGGGCCAAGCAATTTCCTTTGTATCCTCAAAAGAAGCTGAGACTCTAGAAAAGATAGAAGCGCTGATGGGGCAGCCTATTCCGATAAAGATCCTACCTGAGGAAGTAGAACTATCAACAGAGTTAATTGATCTAGAAATGACAGTAGAATTCATCCCCTTTAACAATCATAAAATCAAGCAACACAAGCCTTCTGGTGAGGCCTTCCACGAAAAAGCAGAGAAAAACAAAAAGGTCAATAAGCGAAGGGATTACGAAGAGGAAATGAAGAAGAAATACAAGAAACAGTATAAAAAGAGGCGTGAAAAATAAACAGCTTCAAAATAATTATTAGTTTAGATCATTATCGAAACAAAAACAACTATCCTATGTCTAGTAATGTAATCCAACACGGCGTCATCTATGGCGTGATTTCAGCTGTTTCGGCCTTTCTGATGTATAACGGAATGCTCAATTCTATGATCCTATCTGGAATTGGTTTAATAGTCTTTATCGTCATCTTAATATCTGCTGGCAAAAAATACAAAGCAGAAAATGGAGGCTATGCCACTATGGGAGAATTGGTTAAAACCTTTGCCCTAGTACTCATAATAGGCCTACTTATCAGCTCACTTTTCCAGTTTGCCTATACAATGACGATGAGTGAAGAGAAAAAAGACAACTTTATAGAAACTATGGTAGAAAGTCAGACAAGTATGATGGGAAGTCTTATTCCAGAAGAACAACTTGGTGAAATGGAGGACCAATTATATGAACAACTATCTGGTATGTTTAATCCCTCTACGATTATAATGAACTTACTTATCGGAGCTATATTCAGTGTCCTTATATCTCTGATTCCGGCAGCCATTATGAAGAAAACACGACAAGAGTTTACCTAAAAGAATCGGTCAGTAAAGAAAATGTACAGAAGTGATTGCCTATCCTCAGGCAATCACTTTTTTTTCTAGAATAACTTCCTATGACAAAGAAGACTCTCGTATAATATACGCTGCATAGTCATCAATAAAGGCCGAAGCCTTCCCCCGCTCTTCAAAATAGCGCTTGGCATTCAGACCTTGTGCCTTTACTTTATTTGCATCTGCATAATATTCTAAAATGCTCTGCTCTAGCGCCTCATCATCTAAGTGCCCGACGCGTACCCCCGCATCATAAGTCGTCAACACATCTGTCACTTCATTTTGCTGTGGCCCTTCAAAAATCACAGGCTTCCCTAAGGCTAGCGAACTGTACAACTTACTCGGAACCATCAAGCCATTAAAATTATCTCTCAGCGTAATCAGATGAACGTCTGTCTGTTTCATAATGGCCGTAAATTCTTCATTCTCTAGGTAACCGACCATCGTCATATTCTTTGGTTTGTGCTCATCATAAAAGGCTTGCACCTCTTTTTTCCGGTGGCCTTTGCCGAGCATAATAAAATGGATATCCGGATGCGTCTTTTCTAGCCGAGCACTTACTGCTAGGATACTTCTAAACTCATGCGCCACACCCATATTGCCTGCATAGATGATCGTGAACTTATCACTCAGTCCTATCTTGGCAAAGTAATCGACTGTCAGGGGTTCGTCCTTAACCTTAGGCGCATTGATGACGATTTTTACTTTTTGGGGATCGACACCTTTATCGACAACCATCTTCTCCATACAAGAACCTAGGACAACTACAAACTCTGCTTTCTTCAGTGCCTTGTCCATTTTTCTATCCAAAAGCTTATAGAGCCAGCCATCCATATCCAGATAACCTAAGGCACCCACAAGGCCAGGATAATGATCCATAATGTGAATGGCATACGGCACACCCCGCACCCGACTCAGCCAAGCACCGATGATGGGATAGAGTGGCGGTTGTGTAAAGAATATATGAAACTGGGCAGGAGAGAACAGTATTTTTAGCGAGGCAGAGATCGCATACACCACTTGGTTGAGTCTCTTTCTAGATTTAGATATACCAGTCAAGGAAGCCTTCTCAAAAAATTCTATATGGTCATCTCCGCGATTGGTTTTTCTATATTTTGACTGACTGATATAGGCCACACTCTTGACACCACGGCTGTTGATTTCTGGCAGCAAATGATCCAATATTGCCGCAGCATGATTAAAAGTATTAAAAAACCGAATGTCCAAAGTGTATAATTATTAATTGATTTAATTAGTCCCTAAGCTGTCCACGCATATCTTATCTTCCTTTCCGTCCATAGTATTCAGTTTGCCTCTATAGATGGCTGTGCCGATTACAAATCCTATCATCGCATTCATCATTTGGATCTGGGTCATCATCGACACTACAAGAAATAAAAATGCCAATAGCGCAGGGCTTTCTCTCAACTGCCCCCTAAAAGCCAGATATATCGCAAAAGGAAATATAAGTCCTATGAAACCCAGCTGATACAAGACCATATTTATCCCACCCGAAAGTCTCGGCTTTTTCTCGATTCTGTGTATCGTAAGAAAACTATCGTACAATCCTTTTCTTCTAAATTCCGTTAAAAACTCACGGTAATAGCCTAGTCCTTGTGGCATAAAATGATGATGCTTCATCGCAAGAAAAGGTGCAACAGTCCCTGTAAATCTTATGCCGACACTCCCATCTATCTTGGTTACTAACAAAGGGTTCTCTATGAAAGTCTGTGCCAGCTGACCCGCTCGTGTATGCTCTATTTTGTTCCAATAAGACAAGGCTATAGAGGACACTAAAAGAGCCGCCACCACAGATCCTAATAAATAATGAAACTTGAATCTGCACATCTGAATAACCACAAAAAGTCCAAACGCCAATAAAAATATAGCTATGGCCGTTGCAGATCTAGATATAAAGACCAACTGAAATATCAACAGAGGAATGGCGATATAATTCTGTCTCTTTGAAAAATACAATAACGAGAAAGCCATAAAAAAAAGACAAGTCGTGCCATAGAAGGCCGGTTCTGAAAACAAAGACACCACGCCTCTACCACTCTGTAAGACACCTCGATTCATATTAATAAGTGCCGCACCGAAATCTGGCAAAACATATAGTTGGATCAGACCAACAAAAGCGATTGTGAGCATAGCCCCGATAAAAAACTTAAAACTCACCTTATATTTTAACTGATGCAGTATCCAATAAGTGATGGTCGCAATCAATGGAGGTGATAAATAATTCAAAGTATTCTTGAAAAATTCAAACACCGTCACTTTATTAAAAAAGACAAGAGAAATAGAAATAAAGAACACTAACCATAACAAGATGAGTGGTGCATTGATGTGCTTATGGCTAATGGCAAATAGCAAAACCAAACCCATCAATAGGGCATTGGGTTGTGTGTCCGTCCCCAATTGAAATATATCTATGTAAGGAAAGAAACAAAAAAGAATGAACAAGTAGATTACAAATCTCATCAAGAAAATAATCTAGAGTTCTCTTTTAGTAAAATTAGATTTATTGCCACACCATCCATCTACTTCTAAGTAGTTTACAGTTTTTCATAAAATGAAATCATTTATAATTTCTATAGCTTTCTTTTTCTTAAAAACTTAGCTGGCACTCCTGCCCAAATTTCATTCTCTCCCACATCCTTATTCAGTACTGAACCAGCTGCCAATACAGATCCTGTCTTCATCGTTACACCTGCTAGTACGATACAGCCGTGACCTATCCAGACATTGGATTCTATAACCGTTTTCTTTTCGTGGATACGACCCGATTGACGGATTAGTTGATCTCCTATATGATCTATTCTGTGATCGCCACCGACAAAGCCGACATACGAAGCGATAAGCACATCGTCACCGATCTCCACATTACAAGCTATATGCGTATGTCGCCCCATATAAACATCATTGCCTACCCTTATCCTATGACCTTTCGCGATATGAAAACCTCCCCTAGGATAAAACCGCTTACCCGCTTTTATGTCAAAAAATAAAGCTCGTCTGAGGTAATACCTGCTCCCATTGATTACTATCCTTTTTAAGCGAGTTAAAACGCCAGCCATCTCCCCTTTTTGCGCTAAAATAGCCAATTATCTCCTGCTACTGCCCGACTCGAACACCCCAGAAACCAGATTAACACCTACTTACTTTGATGCAGATACTCCTTGAGGGCGGCTGCCCGCTGGGCTGCGTAGTCCTTGTATTCCTTATGCTCGTAGGGACTCTTTATAAACTTGCGATAGTAACGAAGAGCCACATTCTTGTCCTCATAATACTTGTCTGAAGCACGAGCGAGATAAAATAGAAGGACAGGGTCTTCGCCATACTTGTAAGCATCTTGATAATGCGGTATCGCCTCCTTAAGGTTATCTTCTTTGTTGTGCAAGCGGGCCAAATTTCTATGATAGAGATCTACATCCTTGGATATGCCTGAATTGATGGCTTCCTGCAGGTGGTACTTGGCAGATTCCATATCGTCGAGCGCCTCGTAGGCCACTGCCAGATTGTAATGTGCATACTCCTTGGTGCCTTCATTAGATATGGCCTTGGTGAGATGATAGATGGCTCTATCAAAGGAATCTATCTGGATATAGGCATAGCCTAGCATTTTTTGATATTGGGGCTTCAGCACATACTTGCCTCTGATCACTTCCACATAATAAGCCGTGCTGTCATATTGCTTCTGTCTAAATTTGCTCTTGGCCATTATCAGATTGAGTCGAATGTTGAGAGAATCCATCTCTAGGCCCGCCCTCAACAAACTGTCTGCTTCTGCAAAGACTTTCTCGGACAACAATAACTCTGATAAGCCACGCAGACTTATGAGATCGGCAGGGTTAAGCGCATTGGCTTGGGTGTAATAGCGCAACGCATCTTTGATCAAGCCAGCCTCTCGGTACAGTTCTCCGAGTTTCCTATAGTAGAGACCTCGATCGGGAGACAACTGGACCAGTCGATTATAATACTTAATGCCTTTAGGGATATTCTCTTCTCGCTCGTAGATGGTCGCCAATTGTCTCAATGCTATGACATTGCTACTATCCTTAGATTCTAATTGGATAAAGAGAGCTCGGGCTTCTGGTTGTTGTCCGAGCTTCATCGCCGCTAGGCCTGCCCGCTCATAGAGAGATAACTGCGTACTATCTCTTTCCAAGGCACTATGATAGTGTCTGAGTGCCTCTGCATAATTTTCCTCTGCGTAGTATTGATCTGCTACCGCCGATAAGGAATCAACTTGTGACCACGTCGCCCCATACACCAAGCACAAAAGCATTAACCACTGAATTTTCATATCCCAAGTTCTGCTAAATATCGTTACTGAGTAGAACACCTTGTAGGTAAATATTTTATTGCACTTAACTGTATAGATTACAAGAGGCCTACCGCATTTTAGAGGTCCATAAGCTGCTAAATCAAAAAAATGGCTCTGCAAATTTCTAGTTCCCAACTGCCTCCTTGACAGTAGAGTCTTTAGGAAAAAAGCAGGTCAACATCAAAAATTTGTCTGTCCAACCGACAATGGTTTTTACCAGTGCCCTCATCCGTGATAAAAAAATTATTGCACTTTACTTTGTATGCAACTTCATATATCGTTGAGTCAGATGGACCATAGTCTTCACACCTGTAATGAGACCTGACTCATCTATGTAGAAGTCTGGTGTGTGGTGTGGTGCGGCATCATACTCTGAC
>CALFUU010000097.1 GCA_937929835.1 uncultured Saprospiraceae bacterium
AATCTGATTGAGTTCTGGATTAAAGTCTATCGAGTTGGCGTGCATCCAATCGGGATGACCATCTGGACGACCATAGTTGACATCGATACGTTCTGGGTGATCAGCAATAACACCATAATTGTTTCTAGTCGAATCAAAATCTTGTATTAAGTGATCCCACGCGTGCCATTCCCAGATAATCTCATCGGTAGTCGGATCTATTTCTAATATGTAGTCCGGCCACATTTTGTCTTGAGCCAAGGTAGAAATATCGCGTCCTGCGGCAGTACAGTCAAGATTGGTTTTGAGTTCCCACGCGATGGCAAGGACCGTACCTTCTGGTGTAACGGCAATGTCATGATGCAATCTGGCTGTCTCTGTATTGAGGGTATAGGTCCAGATAAGATTGTTGTCCCAGTCTCTGATCTCTATCGTCGCTCCGCCGCCACCTGCAAAGATGGCATCCTGACCGACATTGCTAGCCCGCTTGGTCTTATACAATAGTCCTCCTTCTGTCAGGTAAGCTGTGTTACCTGGGACCCACGGCGCTTCATCTTCCCAAGTGTGGACGATCTCTCCACAATTGTTGAGCAGATAGACATTAGATTGATTGTGTGCATACAGCAAGTTGTACCCATCATAGGCTCTGTCTGGAGAGTAAGAGAGTAGCCCGACAGTATTTTGGCCTATAGCAATAGTGGTGCATAACAATAAGCTGAGAATGGAGTAGTATAATTTCATATCGTGTTGCTAAGTATATAACCTTAAAGATGATGACTGATTATAACATTTACTGTAATCAGTACAAGAAAACTTTCTGTGTTCTCGTCTTCCCATCCTCAAAGATAATCCTAACTATATAAGTGCCTAGGGTATAGGAACGATTGAGCAAGACAGTTGGATACGAATGGACTAAGGTTTCTAGTTGTCTTCCATAGAGATCGTGTAAATAGAGGGACTGAATTTTCCTGTCGGTTTCAATGCGCAAACTATTGGTCTCTGCTAGATAGTGAAGGTCGATAGGCACTTGTGCTAAGTCTATTGTACTGGTCGACAGCGAACAGTCTAGAGGATTGAGCTCAATGGGCAGCCCTGGTGTCAGGTCTATACCTTCAAAACCTTTATAATCAGGGGCATACTTGTAAGCTCTAAAGTTGGCGTTGTTTCTGGCTTGGTCGCCCTGACTGATAGGTGTATCTCGATTGACTGGAATTTCGTAGGCCCACACGATTTCTCTTTCTGGATTAATTTCAAATATCCTTCCTGGTGAGCCAGAGTTGATAAGCGTGTGGCCTTCAGGTAGCCGCTGAGCATTGGATAGAAAAGCACTGTAGAATGATTCCTCTGAGGTGTCTCCATAGATGGTATTGGCTTCTTCTGGTCCAAAGGGGAGCCCCTCTTCTCGGAGATAGAATCCAGGTATATCTTGCGGAGGTGACAGTATTTGTATTTGGCTAAAGTCTGCCCCAGGTTGTCCATTACCATTATTGAAGATGAGTATGCTGCCAGCCTCTTCAAGACCCTCTGTGATCCAGTTGATACCGTGCTGTCCGAAGAGTCTTTGGGCCTCTATGGTTGCACCTTGATAGGAAGAGGGGTTGCCCCAGCGGTAGAGGATGTCTCCACCTTGACCATAGAGGCCACCTGTATGACCTGCAGCCTCTTCTGTTGTTGTGCTGTGATCTATAATCCATACCTCGTCAGAATTTCTAATTGAAATAAGTATTTGATCGAGTGTAGGGTTGTAGTCAATTGCATTGAAGTGAAACCAATCACGCGTCTCATTTGAGTTGCCGCTATCGAGGGTAGGATGATTGAGGTCATAGAGTTCTGGATGATCGGCTACGACACCGAAGCCTACCTTTGTACTATCAAAGTCTTGTATAAAATGATCATTGATATGCCATTCCCACACAACATTGGCACTGTCTTGACCGATGGGTTGGAGTTCAAGTATTTTTTCTGACCACATAAAGTTTTGTGGTGCTATCTCATTAGGATCCCTACCGAGTTCTTCGAGTTCGTCTCTAAAGGTGAGTTCCCACATCAGGGTGAGTATGTTTCCATTGGGCATCATTACGGCATCGTGATGTGTGAGTTGCGTATGTGTATTGATGGTGTATTGCCATACGACGTTATTGTCCCAGTCCACAAGCTCGAGTCCTCCTGCATTGCTCGCAGAAGTAAAAGGCCCGACAGGATCTACTTTATAGGTCCTAAACATCAGTCCGTTATCCAGAAAGTAGGCTGCAAGTCCAGGATTGGTCCCTCTGTCCCATTCATTGATCAAGTTGCCACAGTTATCGACCATAAATGCCTTGGTGCTGGAGAAAGGGGAGAAGAAGGTATAGCCAGGTAGAGCGCCATCAGTTTTGGTGAGGACACCGACAGTGGGGGCTTGTGCTGTGAGGAGGGTGGTAAGGGATAAAAGAAAGAGAATGAGGACGGATTTCATAAGTGTAATTATATGGAGACAATATACAAAGGATAGCGAGGCTATGTTGGTCGGATAGACTCTTCTCATTAATGCAATGAGCGTGGTTGTGGATAAATGAAAGATGAGATTCCACTGTAGCTGTATCTAAATGTAAGAGAAGAAATCCAAAATCACATATTACAATTCTATAATAAGTATTAGAGATTTAGATAGTTCAATGAATTTTTTCAGCCTTTGATATGGACTCCATATAAATAAGGATATTCAAGTACAGCCAATTATAAACCTGCAAGCAAATAAGAGTTTCCTTATTATGGAATTAGTTATCGGTTGAAACTGAAAATAGAACTAGACTTTACACTAAAAAACCATTTTTATGATCCGTACCCTGATTATAGAAGATGAAACAAATGCTCAAGAACTTTTAGGTTCTATAATAACAGAGTATTGCCTTGAATTAATTTTAGTTGGTACAGCTTCAACAATAAACGAAGGGTATGACTTAATAGAATCAGAACAACCTGATCTGGTGTTTCTTGATGTCCAGCTAGGGGAGGATAGGGGTTTTGATATATTGGATAGACTGACACATAAAGATTTTAAGCTCGTCATCACTACGGCTTACGATCAGTATGCTATGGAAGGTTTTAAGTATGAAGCGATAGATTATATCCTAAAGCCTTACAGCCCTGCCTCAATAGTTTCTGCTGTCCAGAGAGTTAAGAGATACAAAGGCGATGAGTATGTATTTAGCCGATTATCAAATATGATAAAATCTGATTCTGCTGAATCTTATCATAGAAAGCTGCAAGTATCCACTACCGAAGGTATTCATATTTTGGATTATGATGATATCATTAAGGTCGAAGCAAATAAGGCCTACTGTCAAATACATCGTGCAGATGGAACGAAGTTATTGGTCAGCAAATCAATAGGAAGTCTTGAAAAAAAACTGCCGCCTCAATTGTTTTTCCGAGTCCACAGTGGTCATATCGTTCATTTGCGCTATGTCAAACAAATTTGCAATCAAGATGGTGGCTACCTAGTGATGACTGATGATTCGCAAGTACCTATAGCTAGGAGGAGAAAACAAGAATTTATGCTTGCAATCCAGGCTTAGTATGTGTAAGACTTGGCGTGCTCTTTCATTCATATTGTTGATAGTCCTTGCGGACACTGTCATCCAAGCTCAAGACTTTCAGAATTATGCTCAGATAAATTACACTATAGAAGAAGGGTTACCTTCTAATGAATGTCATCAACTCTTACAAGATAGCCTTGGGTATATCTGGATAGCAACAGATAGAGGACTGGTAAGGTACGATGGTTATGATTTTAAGACCTACGGTATTCGCGATGGACTAAAAGATATCAGCTGCCTCAATATTTGCCTAGATAAAAAGCAAAACATCTGGATACTGACCTTTAGTGGACGTGTATATAAATATGATCCGAGTCTCGATGCCTGTGTGCCTTATGAATATCAGAGCACTTTGGACACGTTGTTACGGGTTACTAATATTTATGATTTAGCCATCTCAGAGGACTTGACCCTTTCATTTGTTATTGTAGGAGTGGGTGTTTTGGATATATCTGAGTCTGGACGAACTGAACTCCATAGAGGAGAATTTGTAGAAGGAGAGGGCCACTTTGTAACGAAAATAGTTAATGAGAATAATATCCTTATAGTTGGAGTAGATCGAGATGGAGCCTCTAATTATGAAAAAAGGAATAAAATAAAAATTGAATACATAAATGGAAAACCATTTGATATATTTCAAATCCAACACCAAGGATTTAATATAAGGGGCCTTCACGATGGAAGTATGCATACTAGTTCAAATAAGGAAGCCTTTCAATTATTGGATGGCATAGATTTACTGAGTTTGTATGGTGTCAACTATTTCTTTGAATCAGACACGGTTATCATCCGCAAGCACCAGTCTGAGATTGAGGATTTAATCATCGTTAATGACAGCTCCTTTATAAGCTCAGAGGTAAATCATAAAGGCGTCAATTTTTATAAGAATTATACGGACTTACTTAATAACGAAAAATCAACTTTGATAGAAGGGGTTTCTGCCACCTGCAATTTGCTGGATACTGATGGAAATCTCTGGGTCAGCACCCTAGACCAAGGTCTCTTCAAAATGGAACAAAAGCAAGTAAAACTCTCACCCCAAAGAGTAAGGAATACAGGACGTATTACAAATGTTGAGACTGGACACCAAGGTATATATTTTACTAAAGAAAAAAACGAACTGTACACTTCCAGGCCACAAGCAGGAGATTCACTTATACTCTTTGATGCATCAAATCGGATACATTCCTTGGCTTATGATGGATATACAGAGGAAATAATTATTTCTAAAGAAAAATCGTTCAGTTATTCTAGTAAACAAAAAATTTCAAGATTAAAATATATTAATAATCATTCACCTTTTGATACTTTACGTGTTACTTCTTCTGAAGTCTTTGTGCTTAGCGACACAGAATACCTTATTTCTTCTGTTGCTAACTTCTTCATATATACAGATCTGTATAATTTGCCATACTATCATTCCTATAGTATAGAAAAACCTATGAGGGTATTAGGCGCAGCTAGAGTCGACTCAGGCAACTATCTACTAGGTACAACCTCAGGTCTTGTGCAATTCTATAATAATAAGACTCATAAAATTGAAAATAGACCTGAGATACTCTCCGCCAGAAT
>CALFUU010000098.1 GCA_937929835.1 uncultured Saprospiraceae bacterium
ATCAATGCACGAATTGTCATCTCCAAATTGCTGCTGAAAGTCATAAATGCTGAGTCCTGTAAACAATTTCTTCATTTTTATTTGCTTTTGTTACAGCAAATAAGACTTTTATCGTGCAGTCAATGTGCGCTATTCGGTAAATCTAATTTTGCTTGACGCCTACTCTACCCTCACCACCTGACTCGTCCATATCCTTCGCTCATTATTGTTGTCAGGTATAAACTCTATGGAATAGGTTCCAGATTGTATGCTGCTCATAGATAAAGATTGCATCATAGTACCAGCTGCTATTGGCTTGGTCATCACTATATGTCCTTTCATATCCACGACCACTATTTGCCCCTGCTTGTGATCAGGCAACTCTACAGTAAGCAGGTTCCCTACAGGATTGGGATAGTAAGTCAGGTCTCTGCGCCAGTAGATGTCATCACCAAAAACTGAGGTAATTCCTGGGTCACATTTGTCTTCTTCATCTACGCGAAATCGCGGGAAGTTGGGCATTGTAGCAGAGGCTGATACAAAAGGTAGCCTTATTCCTTGTTGCACAAAGTCACAATCCTGTCCCTTACCATTTGGGTTGTTGATGACATGGTAGGTGTTGGTGCTGCTCGTGCTACACATATAGATCTTGCAGTCTGGCGCTAGCGCCATCAAGAAGAAGATAGCGGGAAACGGGTCGTTGACACCGTTAAAAGTATCAATAAGTTCTAGACCATCTTCCAAATCGTCTTCCCAAGTATCTAGTTGCCATAGTTCTTCAATAGTACTGATGTAAAGAAATCTCGAATCAGGAGACCACTCTACGGCAGTAAAAAAAGCTACGTCGTCGGGTGCATTTTTGATATGTAGGAACTGATGAGCATCTAATTCTCCAGTTTCCCTATTAAATTCGTAGAGGTGAAGATTATCATAGGCATTGAAAAAAGCATAATGATATCCATCAGGTGAGAATTTGGCGGTGCCTCCCGCAGAAGAATTCTCAACAAAATTTGTAGGAATTTTAGTAGTGCCAACAGTTGTAAAACCAAAATCATCTAGTAAGATACTATGAAGGTTTTCTTTTATATCAGGTTGCAAAATCCACCAACTATTATTATTAGAATGTGGGATTGCAGTTAAGTATTAAAATATAAAGTCTGTGTCTGATGCAATGGGAATATTTTTTTCTGCAACTTTTGAAGAACTATGATTCGACTCTATTAAACTATACTTTAAAGACATATACAAGTATGGCTTATCTAATTCTGCAGTTTTATGAATAACTCTACATAAGTACTATCAGATGATGGATTTGGTAGAATCAAAATGTCTTGAAAACTTGGATAATGCTCACATGTATCCTGTCGGAATTGAACAATGAAATCCCCATAATTAAGGTTGCTACCATTCTCGATGATCTCATGGTCACCATTGGCTACGTGACAACCATTAGAGTAAAATAGTAAGTTGCTATCTTTGTCGCAAATAGATGCGTTGTTACCAATAAACCACAAATCAGTGAGATTCCTTGATCCTTCAAATTGGCTTTCTTGACTAAAATCTATAATAGTGCTTTCGACTCCAGACTCATTTAAATTACTATCATACCCAAATAACCAAACATAATCTTCCTTTGATTGTGCCCCCAATACTAGACAGAGGCCTAGTAAAACTGTTGTATATAGCGCCTTAATCAAGTTTTGTAATTTTGTTGATGTGCATCGAGTATTTATGTGTTCAGCTTGGTGATGGTTATTTTAATTAAAGGGAATTTAAGACTCCTTCATAGACTTCTTTGAAATTAAACAGAAACCTCATTGTCTTCTGGTTTCAATAAAAAAAGCCCCACTAAATAGTGAGGCTCTTTCATTTATGTTATTTGATAGCTTTTACTGCTGTCCTAAAAATGGATAACGATAATCCGTAGGCGCCACAAAAGTTTCTTTAATCGTTCTAGGCGATATCCATCTGTACAGATTCAGAACTGAACCAGCCTTATCATTAGTGCCTGAGCCTCTAGCTCCTCCGAAAGGCTGCTGCCCCACGACTGCACCAGTAGGCTTATCATTGATATAGAAGTTCCCCGCTGCATATTTGAGTGCTTCGCTCAGTTTGACGATGTCTTCTCTTCCTTTGGCAAAAATAGAACCTGTCAAGGCGTAAGGTGACGTACTATCGATTATCGGTAACAACTTTTCCATATCTGCATCCTCGTATACATAGATCGTCAGCACTGGCCCAAATATCTCTTCACACATTGTCACAAAATCCGGCTTGTCAGCGACGATGATTGTTGGTTCTACAAAGTAGCCTTTCGTCTTAGAGCATTTGCCGCCTGCGATAATTTTGGCCTCTTTAGATTTTTTGACTTTCGTGATATAGCCTTTTATGTTGTCAAAGGATTTCTCGTCGATGACAGCATTGATAAAGTTTCTAAAATCTTCTACAGGGCCCATCTTCATCGTCTTAAGATCGGCGAGTACGCCTTTCTTGACTTTTGGCCAAAGTGATTTTGGTATATAGGCTCTAGAGGCCGCTGAGCACTTTTGTCCTTGATACTCAAAGGCTCCACGACTTAGTGCTGTTATGAGTTGATCAACATTAGCCGTCGGATGTGCAAAGACAAAATCCTTTCCGCCTGTCTCCCCTACGATACGTGGGTAGCTTCTGTACTTGGAAACATTATTCCCGATGGTCTGCCATAGTTTTTGAAAGACACCGGTACTTCCTGTAAAGTGGAGTCCTGCAAATTCTGGATGATTGAAGATCACATCTCCTGCTTTCGGTCCATCGACAAATACGAGATTGATAACACCAGCAGGTAGTCCTGCTTCTCTGAATATCTCCATAACAAGATGTGCAGAGTAAATCTGTGTATCCGCACATTTCCACACAACGGTGTTCCCTAGTAATGCTGGCGTTGCAGGCAGATTACCTGCTATAGCCGTAAAGTTGAATGGCGTGATCGCAAAGACAAAGCCTTCAAGTGGTCTGTACTCTAGTCTATTCCAAATCCCTGAACTAGATTGAGGTTGCTGACTGTAGATCTCTGTCATATACTTGACATTGAATCTTAAGAAATCAATCAACTCACAGACACAATCGATTTCTGCTTGCCAGATATTTTTGGACTGTGCGAGCATTGTCGCTGCAGCCATTCTCGCTCTGTATGGGCCAGCTATCAGATCTGCTGCTTTGAGAAAAATGGCAGCTCTGTCTTGCCATGGCATAGACTCCCAGCCTGCTTTTGCATCGAGTGCTGCATTGACTGCGGACTTGACGTGAGACTTAGCACCTTGATTGTAGGTGCCGAGCTTGTGCTTGATGTCGTGCGGTGGCGAGAGTGGAAACTTCTTTTTAGTAAAGACATCCTCTCCATTGATGACCATTGGTATGTCAATTTTTTTCGACCGCATAGATTTGAGGGCGGCTTTGACAGCTTTCTTTTCTGGACTATTTGGTCCATAGTGCAGCGTTGGTTCGTTTTTTACTTCTGGTACATTGTAAAATGCATTTGACATACTGGTCTATTTCGTTTTTAGTAATTCTGTTTAATGTCTTTATAGATCTGATCTGGTACAAAGGCAGATACATCTCCCTTTCCTTTAATGATCTCTCTGACGATGGTACTACTGATATGACTCATCCCTGGTTGGGCAATAAAGAAGATGGTTTCTAAGCCGCTACCTACTATATTATTGAGTTGAGATATCGTCTTTTCGTAATCAAAGTCCGAGGCATTTCTTAGGCCTCTTATGAGATAACCTGCGTTCTTTTCTTTGGCAAAATTGACCGTCAATCCCTCATAAGTATCGACTTCAGTATTCTCATACATTGCTGCAATATCTTCGAGCCAGGCTCGTCGCTGCTCTAGACTAAAGAGATACTTTTTCTGACTGTTCTGACCTATGGCCAAAATCACTTTATCAAATAAAGGAAGTGATCGCTCTATGAGGTCAATGTGTCCAACTGTAATGGGGTCAAAAGAACCAGGAAAGATGCCTACTTTCATTGTTGTTTCATATCAATAAAAAGCTAATATATGCACAATTTTAAGGGTATTATCCATAAGTTGGGTTTATTATGAACATCTACAAATCCAGTCTTACTCAGACTTTCAAACTTTTAGTTCTAGGGGCACTGATTGGGCTAACTGCCTCTTGCAAAGAAGATTCTCAGCGTTCAACGGACTATACAAATCCCATAGAAGCAGCCTACTTTGAAGACTATGACTCTCCTGCCTACAAATGGGGTTACATCAATACTCAAGGTGAAAAGATACTTGAGGCCAAATGGGATGCGCTCAAGGAAATGCAACCCACTCTGACGGCTGCTAACTATAAGGGCAGATGGGGTTATATAAACAGTGATGGCAATGCTAAAATTGATTATGTGTACAAGCAGGCTACTCGATTCGCAGATCAGAGGGCCTTTGTACAAGACTTCAATAATCAATGGCTGTTGATTGATGAGCAAGGTGCCGTGATTGATTCTACTGGATTCAGTCAGGTACATACCTTTGAGAGAGGCCTCTGTGTGGTGGATAAGTTGGGCCTTAAAGGTGTGATAGATAAGAACGGTAGAGAGATCCTGCCTATTCGATACAACTCCATTAATATTCTTAGGGATAATAAGTTTATCGTCAAACAAGGATCTCAATATACCCTACTGCAAAGTGGTACGCCATTGACATCAAAGGGGTATGATCGGCTCTATACACCTTGCGATGGTCTTATCAGGTTTAAACAAGCCCAGCGTTATGGGTACCTAGACCTTAATGGTATAGAGATGTCAGCACCGCGGTATACTAAGGCGACAAATTTTGTGTCCGAAGTTGCCGCAATGAAGGATGGTAAGGGCTTCCATCTGATTGATAAGCGATTAGAGATTATCAAATCCATAGAAGCGGACAATATCAAATCTGCTGGTGCTGGCAAGTGGAAGTTTAAGCGCAACGGAAAGTGGGGCCTACTTAATGGACAGGGAGAGATAATTCTAGAACCCCGCTACGACCTGATGAACAGGTACAATAGTGACCGTATCGCTGTGGCTTTAGGTGATAGGTGGGGCTATTGTGATGAGAATGGAGAGGAGGTGATACCGCTTAAGTTTCCGTTGGTCTGGGATTTCAGTGATGGTAGAGCTCGGTTTATAGATGACAGAGGGGTTGGTTTTATTGATAAAGAAGGGGTTATGGTGATTTCTGATAATTTTATTGAAGTCCGAGATTTTTCAAATGGAATGGCGAGATTTCAGTCTTATCGTCGATAATGATATACTGCAAGCGAAGGAGTATATTTGCCTCAAATTTTAACAATTATGGATTTTGATCTTATAGTAGTAGGTACAGGACCCGGTGGATACGTTGCAGCCATCAGAGCTTCGCAGCTGGGGATGAAGGTAGCAGTCGTAGAGCGAGAGCACCTTGGCGGTATCTGTCTCAACTGGGGATGTATCCCAACCAAGGCTTTATTGAAGTCTGCACAGGTCTTTAATTATATCAATCACGCCTCTGACTACGGTATCTCCGTAGGATCGGCAAAGCCTGATTTCGATAAGATGATAGGTCGCTCTAGAGGTGTGGCCGATGGTATGAGTAAGGGCATACAATTCTTGATGAAGAAGAATAAGATAACTGTACTAGAAGGAGAAGGCAAGCTGGCTAGAGGTAAGAAGGTCGTCGTGACAGACAAAGATGGCAAGCGTAAGGAATATGCGCCAGGCAAGATTATTATTGCAACAGGAGCTAGAGCAAGAGCACTGCCTAACATTCCTATAGATAACGACAAGATTATTGGATATAGAAAGGCGATGTCTCTGCCTAAGCAACCAAAGAAAATGGTCGTAATAGGGGCTGGTGCGATAGGCGTTGAGTTTGCATACTTCTACAACTCTATAGGCACTGAGGTGACGATAGTTGAGTTCCTCGAGCAAGGTCTATTACCACGTGAAGATCACGAAGTATCTAAGGAGCTCGGCAAAGTGTTTAAGAAAGCAGGTGTCAATGTACTCGGCAATACCGCTGTGCAGTCTGTAGACACTTCTGGAAAGAAGGTTAAGGTAGTCGTCAAGAACAGAAAGAAGGATACAGAAGAGACTATAGAATGCGATGTTGTCCTCAGTGCTACTGGTATCCAACCCAATACAGAGGATATCGGTCTAGAGTCTCTCGGGATAAAGAAAGACAAAGGCGGTAGAATCGAGGTTGATGATTTCTATCAGACCAGTGTGCCAGGCATCTATGCTATAGGTGATGTATTGGATACACCTGCGCTCGCTCATGTTGCCAGTGCAGAAGGCATTACGTGTGTCGAGAAGATAGCGGGTATGGATGTGCATCCTATTAATTATGGCATTATCCCATCTTGCACCTATTGCAGTCCAGAAGTGGCGAGTGTTGGGATGACAGAGAATCAAGCCAAGGAAGCAGGCCACGAGATCAAGGTCGGTAAGTTCCCATTCTCTGCCTCTGGTAAGGCCAGCGCTTCGGGTGCCAAGGAAGGCTTTGTCAAGATGATCTATGATGCGAAGTACGGAGAATTGCTCGGTACACATATGATCGGCAGCAATGTCACAGAGATGATAGCAGAGAGTGTAGCCGCTATGAATCTAGAGACAACTGGACACGAAATCATCAAAGCCATCCACCCGCATCCAACAATGAGTGAGGCAGTTATGGAAGCCAGTGCAGCCGCTTATGATGAGGTGATTCACTTGTAAGACAATAATAGAAACAGATTGTAAAAAAAGCTCGCAGGTTGCTGCGGGCTTTTTTTCGTTTATACAATTACAGCACTGTTTGTGTA
>CALFUU010000099.1 GCA_937929835.1 uncultured Saprospiraceae bacterium
CACTCCACCCTCTCTAATCCAACACTCCCGCATCTAGCTCCTGCTCCAGCCAGATTCCTAGCTTTCTGACCAATTTCTGTTTGTTTACTTGGTTTAGGTTTTTGATGCGGGCATCACCGTGAGATTTATCTTTCATAAAAAACCACAAAGAGGGACTGCTCTTAACTTCGGGAACCGCCGTAGCAGACCACGTATCATTAGCACCATTAATATAAATGAAGGGCAGATCCGTTTCTTGTGTCCACTTATAGACTTTATTGGTTAGCTCACCATCGAAGGTTACATCAATACCTTTGGGTGCAAATATTGCTGAAGGATTAGTGCTTGTGTCGAGATGCTTGATAAGATCTTTGAACTCATCAATCTCAAAACCATAATAGCCCATCTCCTCAGCAGACTGAAAATAATGCGAACCAAATTTTTCCATACTGGCATCAGAAAAAAACTGCAGTCCCACTACATCTACAAAGTGTTGTACCAATGTATCGCTAGGTGCCGTCACCTCAGGAATGGTCGTACAATTACTCCCCCACTGCCAGAATGAAAATGGGTACTCTAGGATAGCATACTCATATGCCTCGTCAAAATTCAAGTAAGTAAATTGTAAGTCTTTACCTTTCGCATACCACTTCAGATAAGATTTCATTTCAGCGGCTTCTTCTAGCATTTTAATCTGATACGCTTTTATATCTGCACGACACTCTGCTGTACCGGCCTTATCCAGAAAATCATAGATACGTGGGTCCTCTGCACTATGATTGACTGGCGCCACATAAGGAATAGAAACATCTACATCATCAGGATAAAAGTACCTATAGAATATGGTTGTGGTACCCCCCTTGCTGATGCCACTGCTGATCCACTTTCCCTTGTATAGATTCTTGAACAAAGTCGTGATATTATGGAGGTCTGCTGTTGCTTGCTCCAAATCTAGATAGGCGTAATCTAAGGAATCTGGACTTGATTCTAGAAAATAGCGGTGCTCGACTTGTAGTTGATTGGCAGCGGCGAGTTTGGCAACCTCAGTGATACGGTTGGTCGGGCGGCCATAGCCATTGGTTATAATGGCGGTCGGTGCCTCATAAGACTTGTGACTCAAAAATACTCTCTGATAAAAATGGCCTTTGCTAGGGTCGTTGTGATCTATCGGTTGCTTGATCTTGAGCTGATAAGCGGCCGCATATCCTTCTGGAGTATCTATCTGCTTAAAGATAACATCTGGCAACTCGAATAATTGCATCTCCAATTCTGTCTGCGCCTGTGCTGTAGAAACTGCGACTACAATCAAGAGCATAATAAGGTACTTCATATCTGCAAGATAATATTTCTCAAAAGGTTTTTGGAAGTTTAGAGACGACAAGGTTAGGGGAATTGAGGAGGATTCAGGGCTTGGAGAACTCAAACGTCTATCACTACAAATGACAAAAGACTGCTTCTTGAAGGAATCTAAACTCACGGTATACTTAAGAAAAAACAGTGTTTAATTGGTCAAATATTACCTATTGCCAAAAGCAAAATATATAGTTTCGCATTGTCAAAAATTCTTATGGATCATACAGACCTAGCCAACAAGTATCTCGATCGTCTTCATCATTTGGGTAAAGACCCGCGATATATAAGTGGGCAGAAACCGATAGATCATACGCGATCTTATCAGGGTAATATTGAAAATTTCATAGGCTTTGCACAAGTGCCGATAGGCCTCGCGGGTCCCTTGGAGATGCACGGTACTGCTGGGCACACGACACATTATATACCTCTAGCGACTACTGAAGGTGCTCTCGTCGCTTCCTACAACAGAGGTATCAAGGCGGGTTCTGCGAGCGGTGGCTTTACTTCTAGAGCACTCGCCAATGCTGTACAGAGGAGTCCTTACTTTGAGTTTAAAAACTTGACAGAGGCACTCCTTTTTGTGGATTGGATAAAATCTATGGAGCCTCTGATGCGAGCAGGCATTGGTCAAGCTAGTCGCTTTGCCAAATTGATTAGCTTAGAGGCTATGCATGAGGGCAATGGTGTCCACCTAACTTTTTCTTACGAGACTGGAGCAGCTGCAGGACAGAATATGGTGACCCTGGTGACTGCACAAGTACTCAAGCAGGTATTAGAGCAAGCTCCTGTACAACCCACCCTCTACTACATAGAAGGCAATATGTCTGGTGATAAAAAGGCCAATCTGAAATCCCTTAGTAAAGTCCGCGGTCGTAAAGTCGTTTCTGAAGTCGTCGTCACAAAAGATATCCTTCAAAATATACTCAAGACCACAGCAGAAAGAATTGCAAAATTTTGGCAGACAGGTACGCTGGCTGCTGTGCAATCTGGCGCTGTCGGCAATCACGGTCATATCACCAATGGACTGACCGCGCTCTTTCTAGCTTGTGGCCAAGATGTCGCGTGCATCGCAGAAGCAGCAGTAGGCACAGGCAGAATGGAGGCACGCAACAACGGTGATCTGTATGCATCACTGACCTTGCCAGGACTCATCGTCGGCACTGTAGGCGGCGGCACTTCCTTGCCTACTCAAAAAGAAGCGTTGGAGTTAATCGACTGCAGTACTCCAGAAGATGCTGGGAAGCTAGCAGAGATCTGTGGTGCAGTGGCTTTGGCGGGTGAGCTGTCTATAGGCGCGGCCATTGCAGAAGGGCATTTTGCAGCGGCGCATCAAGCGCATGGGCGGAAACGATAGGCGTTATCTGGCTTCTGATAGCGCTTTACAATTTGATAAGGCGTTGGGTTTGGGTGAGGCCTTCTTGTGAAACTAATTTAATAAGATACGTGCCAGGGTCTAATGGAGACAAATCTACTTCTCTCTTGCTAGCTTTCGGCATCCGCAGTAATCTACCTTGTAAGTCATAGATAGCAATTTGTCGCAATCGCAGATCGGTATTAATGTAAATCTTGTCTTGTGTGGGATTGGGGTATAGGGTGGCCAGAGACTGTTCACCTAATTCTTCTATACTGGTTCTGAGACTGCAATCCC
This sequence comes from uncultured Saprospiraceae bacterium, assembly GCA_937929835.1. Lineage (GTDB taxonomy): Bacteria > Bacteroidota > Bacteroidia > Chitinophagales > Saprospiraceae > RFSX01. The sequence continues at coordinate 2,981 of CALFUU010000099.1, forward strand.
ACAGAGAGCCGATGCAGTAATCATACATACGGATACCTATTCCTGCCGCAATAGCGTTGGAGCCCTCTAATAACAAACCTGCCGCATACCCAATGCCTTCAATAAGAGTAGAATTTTGACTGCCCAAAGTTCTTCTCGACAAGCCAAAATGCTCTTGTACGCTTTCTGTCTCAACTTGTGTATTAAAATTTGATCCCATAATATGACAATCAGATGATAAATCGCCTACTGTCAGATCAAAGTCGTACAATAAAATTTCTCTTGAATTAGACCATAGGCAAGTAGTATCACCATCTAAAGGACTTGGCAAGTATATAGGGTCAAATAATACACCGTATACTTTTCTATTAGGTACATCGTCTCGCATCAAGCCAATGAGTCTTCTGGATAAGACAGTCCTATCACTCTCAAGATCATATCTGTACAACTTTTTATAGCTTATTCCAGTGTATAGTGAGTCACCTTCTATACGCAAGGCATAATGCTCTGGTGGACTCCATTCTCCCCAACTGTCTATAAGCCAGGTTGCACTGTCTACTGCTGTAGGCACATAGTTCTGAGCCGCTAATTGACATGAAAAGAATATCAGAAGTGAAGCAAAATAAATCTTGTTGTTCATAATAATAACTTGGTTTGTTGTCTATACTTGTCTATACCGTGAAAGCAAGTTAATACTTATTCGAGAAGAATAGGGCCTATCATTGATGTTGAAGGCGACACTGCATTAACTATAAATAAAAA
>CALFUU010000100.1 GCA_937929835.1 uncultured Saprospiraceae bacterium
TCCTTTGCTGTTGTCTTCTGCACCTTCTAACTCAAGGGATCGAATCCGCCAAGGATCTTCTAAGCCTAATCCAAGCGCAAATAGTTCTTTGTTTTTCATACATCAAATATAAGAGACCCACTAGATTCGGCCTAGAACCACAATTCATCAATAATTTCATAAGGTACTTGTGGTAAGCTCACATCAACTGGTATAGTCGCGTATTGATAAGTGTATTTTGCCTCACTTACTTCTGGGTCAACATAATAGTCACCATCTGTTTCAATAGTATATTCTAATGGAAACGAAAACAATGGTATGAGTTCTTTATCTTCCCAATCGTCTAGTAGGTATATATGTTCATCTTGAGATGGCATAAATTTTACATATAGATCGGTTGGAGTTACAAGATCAAATTCTTCGCCATACAGTGATAAACCAGCTTGATTGATAGCTTCTACTGCATATGGATTGTTGCGTTTTTTGCCCAAAATAATGGGGTTATAATCGCCTTCACTCTCAGAAGATCTCGACTCTATTTGTTGTCCTTTTACTTCGTTGTCTTCATTGAATATTTCATCTTTGACACACGATAATATAAGAACACAGAATAGTAGAATACAGCTTAATAATTTTAAGTTATTCGTAATTTAATTTTTGGAATAGTTAATATCTTATGTTCATTAAATTTATAGACATTTTAGACATTTTTATAGATAATTAAGATATTTCTAAACGTTAACTTATGTCAAATGTGCTAATATGTTTAGAATTTGAAGTAGATATTTAGCAATAATGTAGTTGAACTGATTTTTTTATTTTTAAGTCTGCTGCGATATTCTAATACCAATAACTCGCCTTTAATAGTAATGCTCTATTATTTGTCGTTAAGGATCGAGCGCCTTCTAGGCCTGGCCTCAAGACATCATAATTGTCCACATACACCAGAAAGATATCTGACATCGGGGAGAAGCGCCACTGCAAGCGACTATTGATGCCTACAAAATTGGATTGGTCCACAAATTGAAAGAGTGTAGTCCATAAGAGATTTCTCGAGAAGCCTATCTCTACCTTAGAGACTAAGGCAGTGATCAATGAAGATCCGTAAGGATCTGGAAAACTCAAGTCATTCCATTGATAGCCAAGAGAAAAGTTACCCCACGGCTGTATCCTATAATTGATGTCTCCTCTGAGTTGGGTCAAGGTGCCATTGTAGAATCCTCCACGCTGTACACTTGCGGAATAAGATAGAGGCTTCCGTTCATCGGACTCGAACTCTAACTGAATATCTGACGTATTATACTTGGTAGCAGGCAACGGCTCTCCAGAAGTAAATGAAAACGGATAGAGCAAATCCAATTCATTCAGATTAAATCGAACTCTAAATTCTGAAGTGTTTCTAAAGGAAATAAAATATCTGATTCTATTGTATCTCTCATTAAATGTCCCATCTGGATTATAGACGAGCAAGTTCTCTACTCCAAACCTATGCGTCGCAACTTTGCCTTCTCGCGGTCGTATTCTATAGTCTATGGAAGTGTAGCTAGAAAGATAACCAGTTCTTATTAGTGTATCTCTAGCCGCATCAAAGTTGTCTCTCCTTATTACAAATCCTAAGTCTGCAAAATAATTGGGCTGAACGAAATTAAAGTCAGTTGAGATCTCCCAATTGGTATTGGTGAAGAGTAATCCCGTATTATAGAAGCCATTTTTAGAATCTATATTCGGTTTATAAGATTGATGTATGCCGCCCCACGCAGATAGTTTTCCATCATCGCTTGCATATAGACCTTCTAGGCTTAGATTCCTTCCAAAGTCTCCAGATACACTTTCACTACCGTCAAAAGCCTGACGATTCAGGAACATCCCTTGGATAAATGAGCGACCAATCTGCTTATTGACCGCAATCGCGGATTGGTTTTGGCCAAGAGAATTCTCTGTGGTTCTCGATTGTATGTTGAGCACACCGATACGCGTCTTAGGTGCAATGTTTCCAGTTAGTCGTCCTCCAAAGAGAATGGGTACAGGTTGGGCTCTATCATTAAGACCTATCCTTCGAGAGAAAAACGGTCTTGTGCTCCCGTTACCAAAACCACCAAAGATGTCTGCATTCTCCAAAAAGAAATTTCTTTTCTCTGGTAGAAAAATACTGAATCGTGTAAGGTTGGTCACCAGCTCGTCGACCTCCACTTGGGAGAAGTCAGGATTGAGGGTCAAGTCAAGATTAAGTGTAGAGGTAAGCGATACTTTAGCATCGAGTCCTGCATCTACTTCTGTTGTCGTTTTTTCGCCAGCCCGCTTCTGGATTCCGCCCACTACATAAGGAATGAGATTGTAATTGCCCGCTTGTTTTTCAGGCGGATTGTCCCAAGCTAGTGTCCCAGCAAAGTTGGGATTGGGTGGCCAGAAGCCTTCTGGTACAGCTGTCCAGTTATGGAATTCATTACAGTATTGAATATTCCTAACGAAGTTCATCCCCCATTCTTTTAGGTCTGGGTTGTATCGCAATATTCTCAAAGGGATCGCAAATTCTGCAGACCAATATTCGTCAGTTACTTGAGTTTCCACATACCACTTGTTGCTCCAGTCGGAATTAATGTTTGAAGTCTGCGAGCGCTCAGCATCCCATTGCACACCTACCGCACTAGTCCCGAACAGCAGGGCATAAGTTTTAGTGTTGAGCGGGTCGAGGATGATGGCTATGCCGTCGTTATCCCAGTATTGATCTCTTTTGAGCGAAGTAGATACGATAGGTTCACTTTGATAACATTTGGCAGCTACGTAGAGGTTTTTGTCATCATAGCACAATCTTATTTCTGTCTTTGGATCTGCATGGGCTTCGAAGTAGGGGACTTTCTGCCAAAAATCCGATCCAATTTCGGATTGAGTCCACGTCTCTTCATCGAGAACACCATCGACAATGATGTCGTCTACTTTTTCTGTAATGTTGTAACGATGATCTACTTTAAGGTTGGGCTCCACTGATTGGGCTGGGAGTAGAGAGGAACAAAGCATTAAAAAGACGAGGTAGATGTATTTCATCTTGTTGATTATCTTGGCTGTTGCAAATATACATTATACTGCGACGGCGTCTTGTTTTATTGGGGTATGGGGGTTGGAGAGGACAGTTCTATTAACCACGGATCATCCAACGTACACCTAGTCTTAGTTTCCAATCTATTTGTGGGTAATCTACTACTTGGAAGGAACGATTTCTAACAAATAAGTCATTGGCGTTTTCCAGTTTGAGAAAGAGTCTAAACTGTCTTATCTTAAAATCGCCATAGATTTCGTAGTAAGGATAGGTAGGATTGATCAATCCATTGGGACTCGGAATAAAGGCGCCCGTTATAGGGAAAAATGATACGGGAGTATTGTTTCTAAGGGAATAGTACAGGCCGCCAATACGTGTCAGCAATTGCTTTTTGAATAGTGGAAACTGTACATAGGCATTGTGAATACCATAGACTTCTGGCAAGTTGTAGAGGTTGTCTGAAAAGCTCTGGTAGACAAGTGCATTTTCTATACCTATCCAGTTAAAGTGCCAGCGGTGATTAACTATGGCTTGGATGTATTCTGTAGATCCTGCTTTCTGGAAAGGGAGTGCATCAGCGGTGTAGGCAATCGGTCCATCAATAATGCCGGAATTGAATTCTATTTCAGTATTTATTTTATTCCAAAAAATATTGCCACCAATAAAAAATTCATTGATTTTATCAAAATCATTTTGATATACATTTGTGAAGCTTACGCTTAATTTATCGTGTATCAGAAAAGGATCATAGCGGAGGATTTTGAGATTTCCGCGGATGCGCAAGCCTTCTATTGGTTCTAAGCTTAATACACTAGTGAGCTGAAGGTTGCCAATGTTTTCGGCTATGCCTATCTCTCCGTGCGCTTTTAGTTGGGCAATGTTTCCTACTTGTGCATTGATCTGCGCAAATGCAAAAGCATCATT
>CALFUU010000101.1 GCA_937929835.1 uncultured Saprospiraceae bacterium
ATTCTGCAAATCTATCCGCAATAGAGCCAGGCGTAGCCGTATCAAATGAAATCACTTGATTGTAGTTGCTATATTGCTGCAAGCCGATTGCAAAATTAGATGCAATAAGATTCTCTGAATAACGTGGCTTGACGTGCTTTACAAAAGCGAGATTCTCAATGATAAATTCTCTTCCATCATTGTTCTCTCCTAGAACTGACAATCCGTCTCTGACCTCTGTACCGGCTTGATTGTAAGAAAACGTGAGCAACAACTCTTTGGACTTGTAATCCGCAAGACCAGAAACATTGAGACTGGTCACTCCAAAATCTCCCCCCATCGCTCCAAAGGCACCACCAGTTCCCATCACTCTTGCAGAACCACCAGCAAGCAGCTGCGAATATCGCAATGCATCGGACAGACCTTGTCCTTGGGCACTTGGTCCAGTTAAGCTAAAAATGAAGCAAAAGAGGACTATAAGTCGAATCGATCTATTCATAAGTCAAAAATATATAAATGGAATGATAAGGTTAATGCTTACTATAGGGCAAAAAAAAGGTGGACAAAAGAATGTCCACCTTGATATATGTCTTGATTTTTAATTTCGATCTATCTTCTTCTAGAGCTTGATCCTGATCTGATAGATCTAGATGAAGAACCTGATCTAGATGAAGACCTGAAAGAACTACCTGATCTTGTACTCGTTCTGTTGTAGTTACTAGATCTAGTCGGTCTTGCAGATGATCTTGTTGACGATCTTCTGTTAGTCGCTCTAGTCGAAGGAGCTGTTCTGCTGCTTCTTCCATATGTCTGTACTCTGCTCGTCCTACCGACAGTACTTGTTCTGCTTGCTGTAGATCTTCTTGCTCCAGAGTAACTTGATCTGTTAGAAACTGTAGGCGATAATCTAGAGGTTGTTAATACAGTAGGTGTTACACATCCATTGTATCCGCCACCACCGCCTATACCGACAGTATTGAAGCCACCTAGGCCTGCATATGGATTGTACCCTAGTGGACCACCGAACCCGATAGCGTAAGGATTACCGAATGCTATAGCTAGCCTACCTGTATTTGCTGGGATAAAGCCTCTTGACACTCTATTATATCTGTAATACTGAGGCGCATAGTAAGATCTGAAAGGATCATAGAACAGATCGTTAGCATAGTAGGAGTTATAATAGTTAAAACCAGCTGGTCTGCTAAATCTTCTAATTCTGCTACTGTAGTAGTTATCATACTCAGAGTAATACTCATAGCCTTCATCTGATGAAGCATAATCTGTATAAGTCGGCTCCTCTACGTCTATAGTTTCTAGATACTCTTCACTATCAGATGATAGGTATAAGTCATCGAACTGTGCTTGCAAGTTAAGACCTACAAGTAAGAAGCTCATTAGCGTGAATATTTTTAATTCTTTCATTTGAATAGTTTTTGTGTGTTTACAAAAGTTGCTATGTAGTGATTGTCTAAGACACTCCTAATTTAAGTCTTTTTGGAGGGCTAGACTATTAATATCAACTTAATACGCTGCGGATTGCCGTTAAAGTCCTTAACTATCATCTTTATGACCGCGTACTATTAAGACGAATATTGTTTGGGTTGGGTTCTATTATTTAGATAAAAAGTGGGCATTTAACATAAATTTTCAATAAAAACTGCAATTTAACAGCTGTTAACAGCTGTTAACAGCTGGTTTTTACTTTGTAGGCATTCTATAACATCTTAAAACTGCCGACACCCCATCAAAAAGATGGTAACGAGATTTATTTAAAACAACTTATAAAACGTATGACGATGTACAAAACAACATTTCTACTTGTAGCACTCTTATTATCTATTGCATCTTGCTCAGAAGACTCCCCTGCTGACCGATGGGTAAGTGACGATTACAGTGGGTCCTTTCTATGCGTCATATCTGGTATTACAGAAATCTATGGTCAAGTCTCAATAACTGCTGATGGAGATGAGATAAGAGTCAACTTTAAGGACACATCAGAGCCTTTAATAGGGACCATTGATACGTTTGACCAAGTTGAAATGCAGGATTACACTTTCGTTTTTGAAGATGGATCCACCATAGAGCTCGTAAATGGAGCTGGACAGTTCGAAATAAATACCAATAATGCAGCTATGGTAGAGACAGAGTTCCTTCTTGTCAGTTATCAGGTAGAAGGTCAGGCAGATGAAATCTGTCAATTCGCCTTAGGTCAATTATAGTAATTAACAAAGAATACAAAACAAGACATCCCTGCCTCAGATAATGAAGCAGGGATTTTTATTGTAAGACTACCGCTCTATAGACATAGACTAAATGCACTACTTATGCGCAAAACCTTACTTTTGTGCCCTTTCTCAGACTATTTAAATCAAGCCAATGGCTAAGGAAATAACACCACGTTCGGAAAACTACTCTCAATGGTATAATGACATCGTCAAAAAAGCAGGACTGGCAGACAATTCAGCTGTGAGAGGCTGTATGGTAATCAAGCCTTTAGGCTATGGCATTTGGGAGAACATGCGGGACCAACTCGATAAGATGTTTAAGGATACTGGGCACGTCAATGCTTACTTTCCTCTATTCATTCCTAAGAGCTTTCTTAGTAAAGAGGCTCAGCACGTCGAAGGATTCGCCAAAGAATGTGCCGTCGTGACCCACCACAGGCTTATGAATGACCCCAATGGGACAGGTGTTATCGTCGATCCTACTGCAAAGCTAGAAGAAGAGCTTATCGTCCGACCTACTTCTGAGACAATCATCTGGAATACCTATAAGGATTGGATACAGTCCTATCGAGACCTACCACTCTTGATCAACCAATGGGCCAATGTCGTCAGATGGGAGATGCGTACAAGACCATTTTTGAGAACAGCTGAGTTTCTCTGGCAAGAAGGTCATACGGCCCACGCCACGAGACAAGAAGCCATAGAAGAGTCGCAGCAAATGCACGAGGTCTATGCTCGCTTTGCAGAAGATTATATGGCTATGCCTGTCATCAAGGGGGCCAAGACGGCCAATGAACGCTTTGCGGGGGCAGAAGAGACTTACACTATAGAAGCGCTGATGCAAGATGGCAAAGCCCTCCAAGCAGGAACTTCCCACTTCCTCGGCCAAAACTTTGCTAAGGCTTTTGATGTCAAATATGCCGACAGCAACAACAAAGAAGAGTATGTATGGGCGACATCATGGGGGGTGTCTACAAGACTCGTCGGTGGATTGATTATGACCCACTCAGATGATGAAGGTCTGGTCCTACCTCCTAGGTTGGCACCAACCCAAGTCGTTATCGTTCCCATACCAAAGCCAAATGAGACGATTATGGAAGTCGCAGAAAAGCTAGAGAAACAACTAAAAGGCGTAGGTGTCAGAGTCAAAATAGATAGAGATAAAAAGAAGCGTCCCGGATTTAAGTTTGCACAGTATGAGATGGAAGGTGTCCCTATCCGAGTAGGCATCGGTATGAGAGACTTAGAAAAAAATCAAGTCGAGATCGCTAGAAGGGATACCAAGGAGAAAGCAGCTGTCCCTCTAGAAGGTCTAGATAGATACATCGTAGACTTGCTTGAAGAGATACAGAACAACCTCTTTACAAAAGCTAAAAACTATAGAACTGAACATACGGCAGAGACAACTGATCTAGAGGAATTCAAGCATATCTTAGACACCAAGGGTGGCTTTATCAAAGCACACTGGGACGGCACTACAGAAACAGAACTCAAGATCAAGGAACAGACCAAAGCCACAATAAGGTGTATCCCGAATGATGAAGAACCTTCCGATGGCAAGTGTATACTCACTGGAAAAGAGAGTAAGCAAAAGGTATTGTTCGCTAAGGCTTATTAGGGACTCTAAGAGATAAGTCCGTGATGAATACAGACTAGAATTCTATACTTTAGTTGATATATTCTTATCACAATACTTATCAGCTTATGCGTCTAACCCTAATTCTTTGTGTCCTGGTCTTCCCCTATACTGTCTTCTCTCAAGACAGTTTTGATATAGAGCAACTGGCACCTATGCCTATGAGAACGAGCAATAATGCTGTTGTGGAGGGATTCATAGATAATAAGGCCTACGTGTACAGCTTTGGTGGGATAGATGAGACGCTGGTGCCTTCTGGTATCCACAATAGAGCTTTTAGACTGGATGTAGTGGCTAATGTTTGGGAAGAGATCGCTCCACTCCCAGATCCTAGAGGCAAAATAGCCAGCTCGGCGAGTCGTGTCGGGGATACCCTCTACATCATCGGCGGGTACTACGTCAACACCAATCTCTCAGAGGAGTCCTCCACCTTTGTCCATCGCTATGACGTTGTCAACAATGTCTACTTGTCCAACGGTACGGATATTCCTATTCCTATCGATGACCAAGTCCAAGTTGTCAATGGACCGCTTATATATGTAATTACGGGTTGGAGCAATTTCAGAAATGTGAGTGATGTACAAGTCTATGATACCAGAACAGATTCTTGGTCTGTAGCGACGAGTGTACCGGCCAATATTCAGTATCCAGCTTTTGGTGCTTCGGGGACTATAGTGGATAATACCATCTATTATTATGGCGGAGCTAATGGTTCAGGATTTACTTCTCGTAACGAATTGCGCCAGGGTGTTATCTCGGAAACTAATCCTCTAGATATCGAGTGGTCTATTGTCCCACCCGCGGGCAGAGCAACTAATTATAGAAGCGCGGGTACCCACGTCGCAGGCAATCCTACTTGGATAGGAGGTGCTGAAACTTCATACAATTTTGATGGTATTGCTTACAATGGCAGTGGTGGCGTAGAGCCAGATAATACAATCAAGTCACCATCCATCCTATCTGATGAGTGGATAGAAACTGAAGGAGAACTGCCCATGGACCTGCGCAGTGTAGCCAATATTAATAGTAGCGATAGAATCATAGCTGGTGGGATGAAATCAGGACAACAAGTAACAGACGAGACCCTGCTTATCAGTTTTGACGTGCTTATGATCAGTACCAAAGATGATGAAGAGAAGCCACAGCTCATCAAGATTAATCCTAATCTGGTTGATGACTTTATAACGATAAGCCTGGATAGAGAATTCTCGCTTCCTCTTACACTAGAGTTGAAAAATATCTCTGGTCAAGTAGTTCAAAAATTTGAAGCCACAGCTTACACCTTCACTAAAGAGCTCACAGAATTAGAATCTGGCGTTTACTTCTTGAGTGCGGGGGAGTTGGGGCAGAAGTTTGTGAAGAGATAAAAGTGTTCTACAATAAAAAAAAACAGCCTCAAATTGCTCTGAGACTGTTTTTTTTGGAGAGTGACTAATTCTCCTACCTTATAAATACTCTATTTCTGTGGCGATCATGATCGCTCTATATTTCTTACTTAATTGATACCTGCGTTGTGTGTACTTGGCTCTGCCCTTCTAAGATAAAACCCAACTGGAATTCTCCAGTACCGAAAAGATTCTTATTGATCTTTACGATATCACTCATTACTGGTAGTTGGAATTCTAATTCCCCAGCAGCATTGAATATCTGGATAACTGAAATCTTCTCATCTGTCGTGAATGATAAGTTGTCAGTTTCTGCTTCAAACTCTGCAGACGTGAAAAAATCCAATTGACCGATAGCGACAACTACTACACTCTCTGTAGAGATAAGTGCCTCTGGTGTCGTCGTAGCAAAAGCAGTTGAAACTGTTAGTGTTAGTGCTGCTAGTATTGTGATTAGATTTTTCATTGTTTATCGTTTGTACTATTAAGACAAGATTTCTTAGCTCTACTCTGTAGCGCCCCTACTACAAGGTGTAGCGAGACAACTTACAGTGCTACTACAAGTAAGGATTGATGTCAATATTATGTCAGGTAGCTTACACTCTCTTGCTCCTATTTCTAGTCTCCAGTCAAAAAAACACAAAATAGATAGGGCTATCGCTTAAACTCATTGACCATCCCTGCTTGCTTTAGTGTCATAGAGTTCTGAGAAGTATCAAAACTTATTTCGATTCCTGCTGGCTCAAATACAAACGCTGCATCCCCTACAGCCGTGAGTGGGAAAGGACCTTGGCCAGTAGCCTGCGCCATCAAAGCCTCACCTGACAAGAACACCTTTACATCTAGTGGGAAAGTGGCGCTCTTGTATTCGCCCTCAAAAAGCTGAAGTTGCGCAGCAGATAATTGGACTTCTGTCTTTGGGGTGAAATCTGGAAAATCGTATTGCCCATCTATCGCGATGGCGAGAATGCCTAGCAGGATGTCATTATTATTAAGCGAGAGTCCATTGGATAAGTAAGCAAAAGTCAGATCGATTTCTGGGAAGTGATAAGCACTAGATTCAAAATTCTCTATCCGTCCATTATGACCACATCCCCGATATTTTCCATAAGGGACGGTAAATAAACCTAACCCGTAACCTTCATTGATCTTTTTCATTTCTGCAGTAGAGGCCTCACTAAGAATTTTGCCTGATTGTAACGCATACATATATTGTGCAGTCTCAGCCGCCGTTGAGCTTATTGCTCCCGCTCCATAGGCCCAACTCATATCCCACGCCAACATAGGTTTCCACTCTTGCAACCACCCATAGGACTTTGCATACATATCTCCTGTTTCTTGATCACCAGCTGTTGTATGCTTTAGACCTACTTTTTGACCTAGGTGCTGAAGGAGTGTATTATAAGATTGTCCAGAAATCTTCTCTGCTATACAAGCGAGCAGATAATAATTAGAGTTAGAATATTCGTATTGCGCATCAGGCTCAAACTTGGACGGAAGCTTACTTATTTCTTTTGTCAGAGTTTCTACACTGACGGCCTTTGATAGCTGAGCCTCTGATTTGTCTTCAAGATATTCTGGTATACCCGTCCGATGACTAAGCAGTTGCCTTATGGTAATACGCTCTGCATTGGTGATCTCCGGATAGAACGATGACAAATGTGTAGATAGTTGGAGCTGACCCGCATCGACAAGTTGTATGATCATTGTCGCAGTAAAGGTCTTGGAAACTGATCCAATCTTATACCGTGTATCCACCGTAGCTGTTTTTCCCTTTACCACATCCGCCATTCCCACAACACCTCTATAGATGAGCTGATCGCCTTTCATTATCGCTAGACTCCCCATTCCTTTGTTATTTTGATACAGATGCAGTAGAAACGAATCCATCAAGGCTGGATTAAAATCCTGCGCTTGCATTG
>CALFUU010000102.1 GCA_937929835.1 uncultured Saprospiraceae bacterium
TACTTTCCATTTTGAATAGATAATAACTGTATGTTATCTGCTTTATGTGTATTGGTCATTTTTGTTCTTTTTTAGGTTATAGATTGTCTATATGTAAAATATCTAGTCGTTCTTTCGCATAAGTGTTATCAGCATCTAGGCTAAGTACTTTTAGATAATCGGCATAAGCCAATTCTTTTTTCGACAAGCGCTCATAAGTCACAGCTCTATCGAGGTAGCCGTTGACATCATTGGGATGTCGTCTTATTGCTTGATTAAGATCACTCAGTGCTAAGTTATACTCGCCTTGCAACCCATAAGCTCTACCCCTAGGCCCGTATACAAGTGAGCGCACATACTCGTTAGAGGCATTAGCACAATAATTAAAGTCTTCTATAGCTTTTGCTGGATCATATTTGAGAAGTTCTAGACCTCGATGATACCTCGCTGTAATGTTATGGCTATCTATCCTTACGGCTTCGTTAAAGAATGCCATCGCCTTCCTGCTCTCTCCCTTATCGGCATAACAATTGGCCAGTAACTCAAAGGCCGGACTCGTTGTTAGCCCAAGATTATCTATGGCATATTGGATATGGTGTTGAGCACTATCTAGTTTTCCTTCTTTCCAGTATCCGCTTGCCAATGTTTTCCGTATAAAGGGGTCCTCTGGATACTGATCTGCCGCTTGGCCAAATAGACTGATATGGTCTTGCCATATATCTGCTTGCTGATAAGTGGTATATCCCATCACACTACTGATCACCATAAGACCTATGGACGGCAGATAAGTTCCGAGACTTCTGGACAGTCTCTCTAACAGATGTCCGACACCATAACCCAATCCTAGATAGGGTAGATATGTATATCTTTCTGCTACAACAGCTGACCCGACAGGAATAAGCTGTAGAACCAATCCAATTGTCGCTAGGTAGAAGCCTAGGCTAAATAAAAGATGATATTCTTTCTTGAGATAAGCCAATAGGATAGAGGCCAATAAGACCATAGCCGTCAACCCTGTAAAAAAGGGACTAAGGCTATCTGCTAGCGAGTAGGGGTGATAAGCGGAAAAACTGGTTGATAACAAAAAGTTTTTCAGATAATAGTAGTTCGCAAATGCTGCATTCTTTATGCGGTCCAAAAAAGAGACATCCATACTTATTGCAGCAGTATTTTCTGATAATGAAAGTAATCCATAGAAGTCACCGCCCCCCTGTACGCTTAATGCAATAGATCCTATTAGTAAAGCTAGAAGAGCAAAGGGTATCTTCTCTATGTACACACTTGTATTCTTAAGATTTCTATGCTTTATAAGATCTATAAGAAATAGGGCAGGCACTAGAGCAACGGCCATAGCTTTAGAGAGGCAAGATGCTGCAAAGAGCAGAAAAGATAAAGCGAGGTATTGCCATTTTGAATCTGAAGTGTATTGTGTATAGCTATACATCGAGGCTAAAAAGAAAAATGTATAAAGCACATCTTTCCGCTCACTGATCCAAGCGACTGATTCTATATGCATAGGATGAAGCCCAAAGAGGGCAGCAGTGGCAAGCGCCACAAGCCATTTTCTCTCAGAGAGCTTATAGGTTAGCAGAAATGCGAACGCTGTATTGGCCATGTGTAGCAATACATTGGTCCATATAAATGGACTAGCCGATAATGTCCCTGTGAGTTTAGCATTGGCCCATAGCGACATCATAGTGAGGGGATGGTAATTAAGTGAGACAACTTGATTTGTAAGTGTTTTTAGCGACTCTAGCGTAGGCTGTTGTATGTAGGGATTATTGGTCACATAGTATTGGTCATCCCAGGATAAAAAATGGTTGTCCAATGCTGGAGTATACGCCCAGAATGTAAAGAGCAGTACTGGAAGTAGAAGTAAGAAATAATAATAGTTTTTGTCTGGATTTTCTTGTTTTATGTGACTTATAAAATTTATTGTTCTCATCGATTATAAGTTTTGTGTTTACAAAAAGTAATATCAATAAGTATGCATACCCGAAGATTGATAATTAAGAAGAAGTTGCAGCACTCTATTGTAATTGGTGCTGCAACTCTTACTCAATCTAAAAGATCATATTCGGTTCCATTCTAATGCACCGGCAGATAGGTTGTAGTGTTCTTTACAATTTAACTCAGGTGAGTTTGTACAGTATCTCTGACCATCTGCATCATATAATACTTGATCAGTATTGGTTTCTATCATTACAAAATCAGTAATGCCTCCATACTGCATCTCTTTGATGCTAGAGATGTTTTTTTCGTCTTTGAGGTGATTGCTCAGCCAACTATATTTTGTTAGTAATTTGTCCTTGGCCGTTTCTACTACAGTCTCTTTATTAGCGTCAAGTTCTGCGACTTGCTGAGCTGAGGCTGTCTGAGTAACAAGGCATACAGCGAATAATACGAGTGAATTAAAAAGAATGTTTTTCATCTTTAAAATATTTAAATGGTTTAATAAAATTAAGTTCGGTTAGATTCCGAAGGCGTAGTAATACTCTCCTGGAATATCATTATATACTCCTTCGAGCATAATGCCTCCTTTCTTTTTCTCTAGTATGTCAATAAAATCTTTTTTGGACTTTATTTTTTTACCATCTATATGTGTTACAATAAATCCTTCTCTGATTTGTGTGTATTTTCTTAGTTTCCCAGGGTATAATTTTGTTATTTCTACACCGTTATCTAGGTCAAGTTGAGCGGCTTCTTCCTCACTCAGATCTTTGATTTCGGCACCTATGACATTCAGTATCTCTATGTTTTCTTTACTGTCTAGTGTCGTGTCTCCGTGATTATTATTGAGTGTGACACTTATGACCTTTTCCTTATCTTTTCTATTTATGGTCAAGTCCACTATTTCACCGGGTCGATGTCTAGCGATGAGCCCCTGCAATTCTGGTGTCGTATTGACTACTATTCCATTGACCTTAGTGATGACATCGCCTTTGAGGATACCAGCTTCCTTGGCCGCACTGTTCTCCATCAAACTATCTACGTAGATACCATGTACTTTGGTTAGTTCTTTTTCCTTAGCTAGGTTACCATCTACCGTCCTGATCGTAATGCCCAGTATGCCCCTCTGCACAACGCCATATTCGATAAGATCTTCCATAACCTTACTGACTATGTTGGCAGGCACGGCAAAGCCATATCCACTGTAAGAGCCCGTTGGACTTGAGATTGCAGTGTTGATACCTACAAGTCCACCATCTAGATTGACTAGTGCACCACCGCTATTGCCAGGATTGATCGCGGCATCTGTTTGGATAAAGTTTTCGACAGCGTACTGTTCTTTTAGTATATTGATATTTCTACCCTTTGCGCTGACGATTCCCGCAGTAATTGTGGAGTTGAGACTAAATGGATTACCTACGGCTAGCACCCATTCACCTATTTTGATCTTGTCAGAATCTACAAATGGAATGCTGGGAAGGTTCTTTTCTTTGATCTGTATTACCGCTAGGTCAGTGGTGGGATCAATCCCTATCACCGTCGCTTTATATGTCCTGTTGTCATGCAACGTGACCTCTATGTCATCGGAATCTGCAATCACGTGATTATTTGTAACGATGTACCCTTCGTCACTTACAATGACACCAGAACCACTCCCGACTCGATAAGGCGTCTGACCCCTATTAGGTTGGGGACGGATTCTCATCTGAGGTCCAAAGAACCTATTAAACTCATCTCCAAAAAAATCTTTAAATGGGTCAGGAGTATTATGCCTTTGGTATCTACTAGATTGTTGGTTGTCATATAGATGTGTAGACTTAATGTGTACGACTGCATCTATGACCTCTTCCGCTGTTTGAGAAAAATCCAAGGGAACGATACTCTTGGCTCCGTCTAGGTTGTAGACGGCTTTTGTAGCAGGTGACTTTGTCACGTGCTCTATCTTAACAATTTTGTCTGCTTTCTGAAATTGGTTGACTGCTGCGAAGCAACTAAGGCTTACCACTAAAGCTATCAACCCAGAATAAATATAATTTTTACTCATGGCAATTAGATTTAATGAATAAGAAATGGCCTGGTCTTAAAGACCAGGCTAAGGACCGACTAACTTATCGGAATAAGCCTAGCAGGTTTCTGCTTAGCTTCTTCTCTCTTAGGTAGATGTAAAGTCAAGATGCCATCTTGATACTTTGCCTCTATTTGATGATCATCCACGAAGCTATGGTCAAGATCAAAAGTCCGCGTAAATGAGGATAGATCGAACTCCTTCTTCAATAGCGCATCTTGACTCTCTGGGGATGTCTCTTTTTCTGCACTAATAGTCAGGATGCTGTTTTCGATTTTAATTTTAAAATCCTCCTTACTGAATCCAGGTGCTGCCATCTGGACTAGATAGCTTTCAGGAGTTTCTTGAATGTTTACAGGCGGTATTGTAAACAGGGATGGCCTAGATATATTTGTAGACCAGTTAAATAGATTATTCCAATCGTCATCTAAAAATCTTGAGGCGGTTGGAAGCAATGATGTTTTTATTGGTAACATTTGCTCAAAATTTAAATTAAACAATAATATTCTAATCTGATATTATCAACTGCTGTGCCAGCCAGATAATTATGACAAATTGTAAGGAAAATCTGTCAAGGTGTCATAATTGTATAGAGCACTGCTGTTATCTTTTAACTAAGATTGTAATCTAAGTCAGTGTCTTTTTTGAACATAATGATGACAATGAGCCACGCTTATTGGCCTGCAAAATTGTCATACTATAAATTTACTTAAGTGCTTAGTTGGATGTTTGGCCTAGCTTAAGGAAATAAAATTCTGTGTAGATACGGCACAGAGACTTGAGATTTTTAATATACTCTGTTTCGGATTCTAGCAACTTCAATTCTCTACTATTGACGAGGAAGACTGAGGATTCTCCGAGTTCAAACTTGAGTTGTTCTGCTGTATAAAGGAGATTACTATTCTGGACCTTTTCTATACTGACATCTAGTGACTCTTGATTAAGGGTCTGAGCGCCATTGAGCATAGTGTACATATTGCGGAGCTCAGCTTGATAGTATTGTTGGTCTAATATACTTTGGTCAATAAGCGCCTTATTTAATCTGATTTGACCACGGGTTTTTCTATTGACTATCGGGACAGCAATATAAGCACCCAATTTATAGTCATTGATGTTATAGCTATAAGCGAGGTCATTATCTCCGAGGCTGTGTATAGTATTCAACTTTAGGTCTAGTTGTGGTTTGAGTTGCTCCTTTTCTAGTCTATTTTCTAAGTTGATTTGTTCTATTTCTATCTGTTTTTTCTTGATAATAGGATCAAGTTCCCAGCTCGTAGAAAGGGGAAAGGACTCTTCGGAGAGTATTTCCGTTACTGTTAGCATATCTTGTGGTACGACACTGTCTAGTAGCACCATCGGGTCGCCTGAGTTATCCCAGAGAAACATATTAATTTTCTGTCTCTTTCTGAGTAAGTCTTCTTCCGCAAGAATTTTAGTTTTGGTCGCTGTATTGAGATTGATTCTAGACTCTATTGTATCGATCGCGGGCTTGTCTCCATTTTGATATAATTGTATAAGAAATTGATGGCGCTCAGACACTCTCTGTGAATAAGCAGTTATTATTTCTACACCCTCTACAGCAGTAGCCCAATCGACGTAAGCATTCATACTTTGTATCAGTATATTTCGCACTATAAGTTCTTGCTCTATTCGACTCTTATCGGCAAGTAATTCGGATTCTCTAAGCGCAAATCGCTGCTCATCAAATAAGAGACCTCTAAGGAGAGTAACATTGATGGTTCCATAGAGCAATCCATTGGATGGTACAGTGTTGTCGTTATTTGTAAAGACACCAGTATTGTTTTCATAGCCTAGAGAGACATCAACAGGATATCTCGTTGGTATCGTTAGTTCACTGTTCCATCTTCTGAAATAATTGAGCCCTTTAAACTGTTTGCCATCATAGTCCGTATAAAATGTTTTATCTAAGGCGCCTCTACCTTTGATGAGGTAGGATTCTGCTATTTCGTCATATAGTTCTGCCTTGCCAATCAAGGGATGATGGCTGAGCACTATATCCTGAAATTGACTAAGTGTCAAAGTGTCAGAGGCACTAACGATTAGTGGACATATAGCAAGTATATAACTTATTAAGCACCTATACATTTATGCATTGTTTGTGTTAAACCCTAGATTATCTATAGTCTTATGGTGGGGAGTGGCGTTTTCTTCTTCATCTATTTTTACAAAGACCAATTTTTCTATGGAGATTATGGTTTTCTTAGTAAATACATTCCGGACAATACAAGAAAAAGTAATACTAGTCCTACCTATAGATGTAAAGTCTAGGCCTATCTCTATGACGTCACCTTGCTTTGCAGAATTGACAAAATTTATCTCTGATATAAATTTTGTCACAATTTTTTTAGTGTCTAGCTTCGTCATAGCGTAGATGCCAGCCTCTTCATCTATCCATCTCAGTAAGGCTCCACCGAATAGCGTATTGTTGGCATTGAGGTCTCCGGGTTTTATCAGTTTTCTTGAATAAAATTTCATCTACTTCACTTTTCTTAAGGGTACTTTAGTTTTTACTTTTTTGGAGTCTTCTGGATTATAGAAGTCTGGTGGGAAGCCATTCAGCTTTCTCCATAATTCATAGTACACCTTGACATCATTGAGTAATAAAAGGCCTCTAGCGCCTGAGCCTATACGTATGAGGTCTGGCCAGGGTTTTTCGCCGTCATCTTCTATAACCAACAATCTGTACCTGCCATTTTCGCTGATATTGTTGTCTATACTGAATACCTTGCCTCCAAATGTTCCAAAGGAGTTATTCGGCCAACCACTAAAGACAATTGCTGGCCATCCATCAAATTGTAGTCTAACCTCTTTGCCTTGTTGGATAAGCGGCATATCAACTGGATTGACATAAAGTTCTACAGCTTTTTGGTAGATGTCAGGTACTATAGTTGCAATATCATCTTGAGCTTTGACAAATTCTCCTATTCCATTTTTTAATACTTTATTGATTCTTCCAGCGATAGGAGAGGTGATAACAAATGCCTCATTACGTCTCTCAAGGAGATTTAGTTTCGATTCTAACTTATTAGATTCTCCTAGTAAAGTATATCTGTAAGAATCCGCTGTACTTATTTCTGATTCTATTTTTGCCCTTTTCTGCTCGTAGTCAGATAGGGTTAGTTCGACTTCTTGACTAATGTTGAGCTTTTCATTTCTTAGTTTGAGTAACTTATTGTCGACCGATAAGAATTTTGCTTCTGCTTCTCTGTTAGATAGACGTTTTGTTTCCAAGTCGGTAAGAGATTTGATGCCCTTGTCATACATCAATATCATCCGTTCTAATTGTTTCTGTGAATTTTCTAAGTAAGTATTAGCTGCAACCTTTTCTTGTTCTAGACTCTCCAACTCTAGGTCGATTTGCTGTTGCTTGATTTCTAGTTGTTGCAATTTGGAATTCTGTAAGTTGTCTAGCGTACGCAGTTGCTCCCCAAGGAAATTACCCTTGTCGACGTAGGCTTGAGCCGATTCTAATTTTACTCTTCTTTGCTCGTTGGTGTTGGAAAGTAAGTTGGGATCAAAGTATTCTTCCTTTGCCTCTGTCAACTTAACTATAGTATCACCTATACCTACCACATCGCCTTCCGTAACGTACCATTTTTCTATTCTTCCCCCAATAATGGCTTGTATGTTTTGGGGTTTATCAAAGGGGTTCAGCGTGGATACAGTGCCATTGGTTCTTATGTTCTGGGTCCACGGCAAGAACATACCAATTATAAATATCACGGAAATGGCAATCAAAATCTTCATAAGGCTCTTGGAGTGTGATCTAGAGCTTAATGTTTTATAAGATTTATATTCACCCTTTTCGATATACTGGGCTACGGACTTGAGGCTTATATTCAGCATATTAAGAATTTTAGTGTGTGACTATTATACCGTTATCTATTTCAATTACCTTTTCGATATGTTCCTTCCAGATTTTATCTACAGAGGAAATGATGACTTTCCATCTGTTTTGAGGATTGGTCAAGGCTTCTATTAGAATTTTCTTTTCATCGTTTGTCACGTGATCTAGCGGATCTTCTAAGATGAGTAATCTTGGATTGGTTGCAATTGCTCTAGCCAGTAGTATCCTCTTCTGAATATTTGTAGGCACTTTTTTTCCTTCAGGATCTATAATCGTATTGAATCCTAGAGGCATCTTCGATAGGTATGGTGACAGTCCCGTTATAGCCAAAGCTCGATTTATATTATCAGGAGTCGCTTTATCTCTCCTTAGGGTAATGTTGTCTAGAATGGTCCCTTGAAATATTTCTCCTTGTCCAAGGCAAAATCCTATGTCCTCTTTCAACTTATCAAAGTCAAGAGATCGCAATGGAAAGCCATTATACTTGACGATACCATCAGTCGGTTCTAGTATTCCAGAGATGACTTGCATCAAAGTAGATTTACCTGAGCTAGAAGGGCCACAGATAAAAGCCGAGTTATTGACGGGGATTTCGAAATTGATATTTTGCAGGCTTACTGCTGCGGAACTTTCGTATCTGTATGATAAGTTTTCTACAGCTATAGAGAAAGAGTCATCGGATTCCTTGAGCTCTACACCATCATATTCATCCATAGGTTTGTCAAATACAAAGCCTATTTTTTCCAATGCAGTCAATACATCGTAGATAGACTCTATGGTCTTTATGATTTTTTCTACAGAGGCGATGATGAGGATGATGATAATCTCTGCTGCGACAAATTGCCCTATATTCATTTGCTCATTGAATACGAGTATACTACCTGTAATAAGAAGCCCTGCCGCTACAAGTACTTTAAATATGATAAGATAAACAGACTGTGAGATGATGACACCGAAATGCTTTTCTCTTGCTTCGAGATAATCATTTACGTTCTTATCGGTGTTGATGAGACCAAGTTTGTTATTGCTTGCTAGTTTGAATGATAGTTTGCTTCTAGCTATCTCCTCTAACCAAAAGGCAATTTTATATTTGGAAGTGGATTCTTGCAAACTTGTTCTGAGACCTCTAGGTCCTGTGGCTGCTATAATTAAGTACACTATTATCAATAATAGGATACTAAAAATAATGAAGAATGGGTGATAGAGACTGAGTACCACCAAGCCTACGATAACTTGAAAGATTCCCAATGAAAAATCAATTAGAATCTTAGGCAGTCCTTTCTGAATAGTGAGGGTGTCGAAAAATCTGTTGGCCAGGTCAGGACCATAGTAATCTCTAAAAGCCTCATATTTTATTTTGGGAATTCTTAGGGCAAACTCAAATGAAGCATTGCTAAAGATACGTTGCGAAATATTTTCCACAATTCTCAGCTGCAGCAGTTGTAATATCCCTGTGGTACCTATACCAACGATTACCAATGATACCAATACATACCACGAAGTTGTAGCCTGACCACCTTGGATGAGGTTGACTATGGCCTGTATACCTAGGGGTAAGGATAAGTTGACGATACCATTAAAAAATGCATAGATATATACTTGGGTTATGTCTTCTTTCTCTAGAGCAAGCAACCTCTTGAATCGCCATATTGGCGAATGCTTCAATGTTTTAGCCATATTAACTTAGTTGGGGTAGAGCTCGTATTAGCTGTTTTTTCTCGATGAGGCTTTTTGTAATTGTCGCTTCATCTTATGAGAAAGATCAGACCACAGCTCTCTTAGGTTTTTGGATTTCGCTGATATAACAAGGTCAGGGCCAGGAACACCGAGCTTGACTGTCGCAGAATACATAGTAGGTTTTGTGGCTATTTGCTTAACATATATTTCGGAGTATATTAGTTTTCCATATTTACTACTGAGTTTTCTAATTTTCCACTTAGCAAAACGTAGATATTTGTTGGAGATTTTAGCTTGATTCCTAATTATGAATTTCATGTTTATAAAATTTAATTATGGAGTATATGTTGTGCTTCAGGTTAGTTATACTTACTTAAACATTATATCTAACTAATTGTTGAGGTAAATATTACTATTTTTAATGAAAGTTGAAGTATGTCTCTCAAATTAAGGTTTGAGCTACCTAAAAAGTTGTTTATAAAAGATCCTCAGGATTCCGAATATGGACATAGGCTTTTGTCTAATGCTATAGAACTTATAAGTGAGTTAGGTTTTGAATCCTTTAATTTCAGAAAGTTAGGAACGAAGATGTCATCATCAGAAGTGTCTGTATATAGATACTTTGAGAACAAGCATCTACTCCTCTTATATCTGAACTGTTGGTACTGGGAGTGGGTGACCTATCTCATAGATATGCAAGTCCTCAATGTCAAGGACAGTGCAGAGAAACTCACAAAAGCCATACACTGTATGATCCACGCGAGTGCTGAGTCAGAGCTATCTGATTATATCAATGAAGGCTTGCTATTTCAGATAATTATGAAAGAAAGCTCAAAAACCTATCACATATCACGTGTTGACGAGGAGAACAAGTATGGAGTCTTTTTACCTTATAAGGAGTTAGTAGGCAAATTAGCGTCCATCATAAATGAAATAAATCCAAGTTTCTGTTACTCACAAAGCCTAGGTTCTAGTTTGTACGAAATGATTAATAATCAGCTATACTACGCAGAGCACCTGCCCCGCCTAACTAGCCTCAGTAATGAGAAAGCACTAGAAGACCTAGAGAAAATGGTCAATCATTTTGCCTTTGCTGCAATCAATTATAAGTCTAGTCCTGCGGCTACTTAGCGGGTTAGATTTTTATAAAGGACTGTGTCGGATAGCCTTCGTTATCAACATAGAGTTTAAGAAAATAGAATCCTGTTTCTAGTTCAGAAATGGAGATAGATTGATTGTCTAATTCAACCTTCTTGACAAGATGGCCGCTTGTGTTATAGATTTCTGCTACTGCATTATGTATTCGATTATTGCTAAGTATAACATCTAGGAAGTCTCTAGCTGGGTTAGGATGTATAGCCACTACGCCAGCCTCTGAGATATCTTTTGTGGGAGTCGCGCAGTTCACATCTGAATCATACTCCAAAAATAGCATCGCATTATAAGTGCAACCCTCTTCGTCATCAAGGAATATTGATACTATAATCGGCTCAGTATAGATAGTGCCATTCCACTCCAGAGAATCTCCTGGACAGATTACAAATGCCTCCGATACATCATCCGGTGTATCAAGTACAGTAAGGGTGATCATTTCGCAAGAATCTCCTACCTCGGTGTATATGCCTGGAGGTATAGTGCCATCAGAGCAGGTTGTCATTTCGATAAATTCCGTAGGCGTAACAACAATTACTGTTAGTAGTAAGGAATCAGTGCAAGGTTCGGTACCTATATACCTCAAAGAATAATCACCAGCCTCGTCTATGGTCATGCCGTCATAATCTAGTACCTCTCCTTCACAGATAGAGATTGTATCTAGGATAGACTCTGGAGTGCCTTGCGTCAGATTTAATGTTGCAGTGTTAGAGCAGCCATTCACATCTACACTTACTCCCGTATAGCTTCCTGGTTCTGTAATGAGTTGACCATTCCAGATAATCGTATCATTCTGGCATATTTCAGAGTCTATTACAGAATTTTCTGGAGTATCAAGAAATAAAAATGTGTGATAGTCAAAATATGAACACGGCCCCATATCAAATCGCTCTATGGCTATCAGAGTATCGGAATCGATTAGAATGCCTTCGAAGGTAAATGTTTCTCCTTGGCAAAGAATTTCTGTGGTGAATTGGTCTTGGGGCGCTTCATAGACAGTTGAGATAACCATAGAGTCGCAACCATTGCTACTTGTAAGTATGGTTTGGAATACGCCTGTGGTACACAAAGGATCTTGTTGAGGATCGCAGCATTCAGTTGTTTCGACAACAGGTGTTTCAAGGACAATTAGATTGATGGTTCT
>CALFUU010000103.1 GCA_937929835.1 uncultured Saprospiraceae bacterium
CTCGTCATCCATTCTCGCTGTCTATGAGGTTTCATTTCTAGATAAGCTGCCTTTTCAGCTTGGGTCAATTGCATATATCGCTTGAAGTAGGCATTGCCCTCCTGAGCATCCCATATAGCTATACGCGTATGCACATCTATCGTTTTGTCTAAGATTAAGGGCATAAAACCTATTTGAATTGAACCCGATATTAATACATTTGTCAGACTTTCCTACAATTGTGGGAGTGAGACCTGAGCCATATGATACTTTCAGACAAGGAGATACTCAATAGAATCGAATCCAAAGAAATCGTGATTCAGCCCTATGATAGAGGTTGTCTGGGCACAAATTCTTATGATGTACACCTCAGTCCACACTTAGCGACCTACAGAGATGCAGTACTTGATGCAAAAAAGCACAACGCTATCAAAAACTTTGAAATTCCTGAGGAAGGATATGTTATACAGCCTGGTGTCTTGTATCTTGGCTCCACATCGGAGTATACCGAGACACATTCTGCCGTGCCTTTTCTAGAAGGGAAGTCTAGTGTAGGCCGGCTAGGCATCGATATCCACGCTACTGCTGGCAAGGGCGATGTCGGCTTTTGCAACCATTGGACGTTGGAGATTTCGTGTGTCCACCCCGTCAGGATCTATGCTGGTATGCCCATAGGCCAGCTCATTTACTTCCAAGTGGAAGGAGATATAGAGAACTACTATAACAAGAAGGCCAATGCCAAATACAACGACAAGACGCCTAAGCCCGTAGAATCTATGATGTGGAAAAACAAATTTTAAGCCCTACAGCGGTCTTCAGGCAATTTTACCTGTAGCCTATTCAATGCTTGGGTAAAGGCTGAAATAATATTGGAGGATACTGCACTGACATATAGCTCTTCTTCTACTTTCAGGTTGACCTTATAAGGTACTCTAGAATCATCTGAGTTCATAATGGCCACCTCCATATGGCAGAAATGCTCTGGAAATCGGGATTGTATCATTGAAGAAAACAAGCCTTTGAAAGACTTGTATTCATTTTTGTCTTGTGTCTCAAACGTCAAAATCATCATCATCAATTTTATATACTTATAACGATCTAGAAGTATTTTTAGATCTACTTGCAAAGGTTTATTTTATTGAAGAGTCCTTTTTATGTAGACTAGATGACAGTATCTTCAGAATTCACTAAGCTGAGACAACCCCTATGAAACCAGAGCCAAATACAACAGAATACCTTAACAAATACTGGTCTAATCGCTATATGGAAGGCCTAACAGGCTGGGATATAGGCCACGCTTCTACACCAATAAAGGCGTATGTCGATCAGCTTAGCAGTAGAGAACTCCGTATACTAATCCCCGGAGCTGGGCGAGGCTATGAAGCAGAATATCTCTACGAGGAAGGCTTCTCCCAAGTGCATATGCTTGATATCTCATCTCAGCCGCTATTGGATTTTCAGTCTAGAGTACCAGAATTTCCAAAGGATCAGCTGATCCAAGCCAATTTCTTTGAGCATAAAGGCACTTATGACTTAATCCTAGAGCAGACTTTCTTTTGCTCATTTGAGCCTCACAAAGAGACCAGAGAGTTGTATGCCCAGCAAATGCACAAGCTTTTGCGCCCTGGAGGAAAGTTAGTCGGATTATGGTTTGATCATCCACTTGATATAAATGGTAAGAGACCCTTTGGTGGATCGAAGGAGGAGTATCTCAGTTACTTTCTACCCTACTTCAAAAAGGTACAGCTAGAGCGCTGCTATAACTCTATCCTACCGAGAGCAGGAAGGGAATTATTCGGTATCTTGGAAAAATAAACGTTAATGGAAATTGTAATCTTGATCGACAAGCACAGATAGGTTACCCATAATGCCTTAATGTCGATTGCGACAAGATATGGGTTATAACCTCTTACAACAATCAAATAGTTCTATTTTGAGTTGAAGTAATGACACTCTATAACCACAATTCCATTCATATGACTTACCGCTACCGTCCTATCGTGCTTTTTCTTGTCCTCCTATTTTGTTCTAGTTGTTCTGTCATTTTCAATAATAGACGGACAGCCTATCGTCAAATAGATGAAATAAAAAGTACAGCGATGCTCGTCAGGTTTAGATCTCCAGACAAGCAGGTAGCCTTTCTAAAATCCCATAATAAAAATGAAGAGGCGCAAGACTTACTTACTGAAGTTGAGAAAGAAAATAAAATGATCTTCGAAGCCTTCAATGCAGAATACGACTTTAGTGATTATTAC
Source organism: uncultured Saprospiraceae bacterium (assembly GCA_937929835.1). GTDB lineage: Bacteria > Bacteroidota > Bacteroidia > Chitinophagales > Saprospiraceae > RFSX01. Next base: position 2,235 of record CALFUU010000103.1, read on the forward strand.
TTTATCACCTATGATGATTACCAAAACATCAGGAATGATGATTATGACCAAGTGCTACTGATCGATAAGGAAGGAAATACGGTAAACAATAAGCGATTCTTAGAAAATGGCTTTCATATAATCAGTTTTGAGGGTGCTTACGAAACGCAGTTTTTTTCTACTGACGCCTCAGGAAAACGTACGCCAGGTGGTGGCTCAAAGAAAGTAGCTGCTCTTGCCGTGCTAGACCATGAATTTATACAGTTGATAAAGCCATTTCCATATTCAGCTGGCTCTTATATGCTCTTAAAAGATCCCCGAAGTAGAAAAGAAATTAGTGACAACAAAACACAATTAGTCCAAGAACTGAATACCAGACTGCATCAATTTTACAACAACAATCAGTCACAGATTACCAAGTATAGAGGGCAGGATAAATACTATCATAGACAGTAATACACAAAATGCTCACAAGGTCCTAGCAACAGTTGCCACCAGGAGTGCAAGCATTATTGCTCGTGAGATCTACAAGATTAATTTTGGGCTTGGCTACAGGAATGCCACAGGCATCTTGCGCGAGGCAAGCTGTCTGCTTAGTCGTCAAGACAAAATGCTTACCGTTGTGCTCCAGACCAAACTTTCCTATGGTGACACCTTGGTACTCCACTTCTATAGGCAGGTCTCCCATCTCTAGAACCTTCTGAGAAAGCTCTATGATATTGACCAGTTTTTCTGGATGGAGTCTGTGGTCGTAGTCATCAGCCTCCCAAAGTTGAAAATTGGCAACTGTCTCCTGTCTACGCTTACCGCCACAGTCGATAAAATCCTTAGAAACAACACCTACTTCTGTGACATGAAAGTGAGAAGGGACGAGTTGTCCATCAGGTAGCTCAAAAGCTATGGTGTCGGATTTGCTGAGGTGAGACTTTATTTCTGAGATCGTCATAAGATGTCTAGTTTTAATTGATAATATGAAGTTCGGTAATATCTGGTATAGATGCAGTATGGAATTGACTTAAAATCAGTTTGAAGTGCAAGCAAGGTACTTTAAAGGAAAAATACTTAATTTTCATTATGGGTCATTACACCTTTAAGACTCCCTTAACTCAATACCAATATGCTGAGAAAATACGTCACATATAATCTGCAAAGGGGCCTATTATTAAAAGTGCTCCCCGCAACATTCATCTTGTGCCTATCCAGTATCTACACCACAGCACAACAATACTTTAGTGATCCTGATACATTAGCAGAAGCTGTCAACACATCTATGAATGGTGGCGTTTTCATTGTGTCTAATGGCATATAGAATGACTTTGAAGCCCAGCATAGAAATAGAAGCATAGCGAGTAATCCTGTGGTCATCAAGGCCGAGACTATTGGAAGTGTTACACTAACAGGGGCATCTCATTTTGTTTTTAAGAAATCCGCTTTCGTCACCTTAGGAGGCTTTGTTTTTGATGCTGTGGGAGAGGAGTCTTTGGTCAAGCTAGAAGGGAGTAACAATATCCGCATCACACAGAACGTATTTGAGTTAGAAACAACTGAATCTATCAAATGGGTATTTGTCGGTGGCGCATGGAATGACAATACTTTTCCCTTTCACTACCCTAGTCATCATAACAGAATAGATCACAACCTATTTCAGAACAAGAGGACACCTGGACATTATATAACCATAG
>CALFUU010000104.1 GCA_937929835.1 uncultured Saprospiraceae bacterium
TCGCTGAAAGAGTTAACCTGAAAATCCAAGAGATAAAAAGACTAGCAAGAGGATATAGGAACATCACAAATTTCATAACCATGATTTATTTTCATTTAGGTGGATTAAACCTGAAACCCACTAAATTTGGCTAAGAGCCTGTTTTTTTATTTAGCAGGAAACCACACGGCTATAAATCACTCTACCACAAATGCGCCACTAAACATCACTTGCCCCACTTCGGATACACTATTTGTTAGCTGTCTGCCTCCCGTTCCAGATTTCATAAACGACAACACATCAAATGACAATGAAGATGAATTATGGTTTGAGGCCATTGATGGCCTTAGTGACATCAGTAGTAGTTGCAACACCATAGTCATACAAGTAAGAGATGTGCCTCTTAATAATCCTCAAACCTGTGATGACACTTTACTGTTGCGCAGAAGGTTTACTATTTATGATGGCAACCCTTCAGATCCCACCGTCGCCGTTGAAAGTTGCGAACTGATTTACAGCGCGAGTATTCCATTTTACTTGAGTAGAAATAGTTTTCCAGATGAAACTATTGTGAACTGTATTGAAGACATTCCCTCAAGTTATCAAGAATTTCTAGATAATTTCGGATTTACAGACTTGGACGAGGGCTGTACGAGTATAAGAAGTGATGTCGACAACCCCAACTTTGTCCCTCCACCTGAAATAGAGTACGGCTGTGGATCCGCATCAGAACCGGGTAACGCTTTTGTTAGGGTACAATTTTGGATTATTGATGAGTGTGGCCATACAGTAACAACCATTACCAATTTTAGAGTAATAGACGATGTCCCACCCGTGATAACCTGTCCTGATTTCTTGGAAATTTCTGCTTCAGAACCAAATGTAATAGAAATAATCTCCACTCATCTTGAAACAGCCACAGCACAGGACGATTGCAGTTCAAATCCGACAATCGACAATAATTTTGAGCCGAACTTAATAGACCTTAATGCCTGCGAAACGGTATTAGATATCATAATATTAGCTCAGGACGATTGTAGAAACCCTTCTGATTTATGCACAACTAGGATACGTCTTAATAGAGACAATGAAATTGTAATAACTTGTCCCAATACGCTCAGCATACAATGTGAAGACCCAGACAATACTATCCTCGTCTCTAATTGGGTTGCAACAGCTAGTGCTATAGATGCTACTGGAATTATTACAAATGTTTCAACAGATGTAGACATCGATAATCTACCTTGTGACACAACCATATCGGTAACTTTTCTGGCTACTGATGTCTGTGGATTTGATGCTGAATGCCTTTCAAGTATCACTATTAGCGGCCCTACCTCGACCAGCGAAGCACCAATGACTCAAGCCAAGTTATTCCCCAACCCAACTAATAATTTCTTCACACTCACATCTGATGACAAAATAGAAGCACTTTCAATTTTTGATGTTACCGGTCATATAGTGTTAAGCCTACAAAATCTGAATCAGAATACTATCCGAGTGGACCTGGAAAGACACACTCAAGGCTTGCATATATTACAATACAGAATCAATGGGCAGACCCAAGTGGAGAAATTGGTTCTAAACTAGTCAAGAGACAATCTTGATAAATTAATTGAAGCGCAACACATAACCTAGTGCGCCTCCAACCAATTTTCCCCAGTCCCAGGTTCCACGATAATGGGCACAGAAAGAGAAGGCAAGGCATCCCGCATCTTATTGACGATCAACTCTGTCATCGATTCTAGTTCCGGCTTATAGATATCAAAGACCAACTCATCGTGCACCTGCATAATCATCTTGGATCTAGTGGCACGGCTCTTCATCTCTTTGTGGATCTCTATCATAGCCAGCTTAATCATATCTGCCGCAGATCCTTGGATAGGCGTATTGATGGCCATACGCTCGGCGTTGCTTCTCGCGAGGCCATTCCGAGAATTGATATCTCTAAGGATTCTCTTTCTACCTACCAAGGTCTTGACATAACCATTCTCTCTAGCAAAATTGACCGTCTCATCCATATATGTTTTAAGGCCCTTGAACTGCGCAAAATACGTTTCTATCAATTCCTTTGCTTCGCCCCGCTTGATGCCTAGCTGCTTAGACAAGTTGGTTGCACCAGCTCCGTAAATAATAGAAAAGTTAACGGTCTTGGCATTTCTTCTTTGCTCTGCCGTCACTTCCTCAAAAGGCACATCGTAAACTTTTGCTGCAGTTGCTTTGTGAAAATCTAGACCCTTATTAAAAGCATCCAACATAAAGGCATCCTTAGAAATGTCAGCAATCAATCGCAACTCTATCTGAGAATAATCTGCCGCCAATAAGATGTGGTCTTTATCTCTAGGGACAAACGCTTTACGGATTTCTCTTCCGGCTTCATCCTTGATCGGAATATTCTGAAGGTTGGGATTATCAGAACTGAGTCGACCTGTTGCCGCCCGAGCCTGATTAAAGTTACTGTGTACCCTACCCGTCTTCTCATTGATCATATGCGGGAGGGCATCGACATAGGTAGACTTGAGCTTAGAATATTTCCTGTATTGCAGTATCTTTTGGATAATCTCGTTATCGGGAGCGAGCTCATTGAGTTTTTCTACATCAGTAGAGTATTGGCCACCCGCAGTTTTTCTCCAGCGATACTTTATTTTTAGTTTATCAAACAGGACTTGACCTACTTGCTTGGGGGAGGCAATATTGAAATCTACCCCTGCCATTTTATGAATTTCTTTTTGTTCCTCAGCGATCTTCTTGCCTAGTACTTTAGAGTACTTGTTTAGAAAATCACCATCTATCCGCACGCCTTCATGCTCTATATCGCAGAGCACTCTGATGAGGGGTTCCTCCACTTTATAGTAGAGCTCATTGAGGCCTTCTTTTCTGAGTTCCTTTTCGAGTATTGTTTTTACTTGCAGCGTAATGTCTGCATCCTCGGCAGCATAATCGACAACCTTCTCAACAGGCACCTCTCGCATAGAGCGCTGGCCTTTGCCCTTACCGATAAGATCAGAAATAGGTATCATCTTGTAATCCAGCATCGCCACAGCTTGGAAATCTAATCCGTGTCTGAGATCAGGCTCGAGCAAATAATGTGCGATCATTGTATCAAAAAAGGCGCCTTGCACTTCAATATCATACCACTTCAATATCAACAAATCATACTTGATATTCTGCCCTACCTTGGGAAGGCGAGCATCTTCTAGTACGGCTTTGAAAGGTTGCAAGCGTTCTATTACAGCTTCTCGCTCTTCTGGAACAGGGATGTAATACGCCTCACCACTTTTAAGACAAAAGGATAATCCGACAAGCTCTGCTTTGTTGGCATCGATATCTGTGGTCTCCGTATCGAAAGAAAACCCCTTAGACTTGGCTAGCTTAGCGACGAGTGCCGCGATATCCTTATCCGTATCGACCAGGACATAGTTATGTTTTGTATTGATGATGGTGTTATTGGCTACAGAATAGTTTTCTGCGGCGGCTTTGGAGGAGGCCGATTGTGGCGGGGCCGCCTTTCCAAAAAGTGTGCCTTGCACAGGCACATCATTACCTAATATCGTATTGGCCAGCGAGCGGAATTCTAAATCTTGGAAGATCTCAGACAACTTCGTTTTATCGGGATGCTCTAGCACATAAGCTTTAGCGTCAAACTGTATCGGTACATCTAACTTGATTGTAGCGAGCCACTTAGAGAGTCGGCCTTGCTCAGCAAATTCTATGACTTTTTCTTTTTGTTTGCCCTTTAGCTCTTCTACATTTTCTAGTATACCCTCTACGGAGTTATAGAGTTTAAGCAACTTGACAGCAGTCTTAGCGCCTATCCCTGGTATACCGGGAATATTATCGACGCTATCCCCTTGGAGTCCTAGGACATCTATGACTTGGAGTACATTCTCGATATCCCACTTGGCCAAGACTTCTGGTACGCCTAGGATGTCTATCCCATTGCCCATCCGAGCGGGCTTGTACATAAATATCTTTTCAGAGACCAGCTGGGCATAGTCTTTATCAGGTGTCACCATATAGACGGTAAAGCCTTCTTTTTCCGCTTGCTTGGCTATGGTACCTATCGTGTCATCGGCCTCATAACCATCTACCTGTATGATGGGAATATTAAAGGCTTCTACAATCTTACGGATATAAGGAAAGGCGACGGTAATATCTTCTGGAGTCGCGTCCCGATTGGCTTTGTAAGGCTCGTACTTGTCGTGTCGAAATGTATTGCCAGGTGGATCAAAGGCGACAGCTATGTGGGTGGGCTTTTGTTTCTGAAGGATATCCCAAAGAGACCTGACGAATCCCGTTATGGCTGAGGTATTGATCCCCTTAGAATTGATAAGGGGGCGGTTGATAAAGGCGTAGTGGGCTCTATACACAAGGGCATGGCCATCTAGGAGAAATAGTTTCTTTTCCATTTTGAGCTCAGATTGGGGTCGAAGATAAATGAAAAAAGCCCACCTCCGAAGAAGTAGGCTCTATGAAATATCTTGATAAGCGTTTTTAGTTAATGCTATACGACAAGCCAAGCTTGGAATAGGATTGCAGATCTTCAGATTCAAAGTCGGCTTTTCGTAATCCCCAGCCTATACCGATCCCTATCCCTCTCCATAGCTCAAAGGAAAGATTGTTCAACCACGTATAGCTGGTTACTGAAGGTGTCACTTCCATAGATGTGCCACCCCCATCTATGATTATCGGATCTAATGAAGTGTAGGGCAAGTAAGCTGTTAGAGTGGTGGTCCAGCTCACATCTTTGCCAGCAACGACAAAATCCGTAAAGTAATCTGCTCTTACCTTGGCTCCGAAAGAACCAGATGTAGAAAATGCTGAGCCATCAGCAGGAAAAGCAACGTTGTAATTGAATGGGTGTACCAAGACAGTAAGATTCTTGATAGGCAACCATGTTACCCCTACACCGATATCAAAGGTACCAGGCTTCAAGAAATTACCTATCGATGTATTGAGCTCTGCCTGACCTGATGCTGCCAACTTCTCAGTAAACTTGTATCCAGCCAGAGAGGAGATATTGAGGATATCAACTGTACCATTCTTAAATAGGCCATCGTCAGGATTTTCAATATCGGCTTGACTAAAGTCGACATCGTTCCACGCCTTAACTATACTGGCTTTATTGTGCCAAAAAGTTTTCTCTTTATCATTCATCAAATAGCCTGTAATATCAATGCCTAAGCTTACAGCACGGGAGTCTGGCTCAGGATTTGAAATCCAGTTATTGGATCTATTCCAATCTAAACCGAATATGCCAGAAACACCTTTTCTCCATCCCGCTAGCTTGTCTAGCTCTACTTGTATGACATCTAGCTCACCCTGAGCTGCTTTTATCTGTGCTTCTAAGTCTTCAATTAGGCCTGCCTTTTGGGTTTTCATATCCATAAGCTCTTTCTGAGACTGGGCATCTACGGTAATGCTGAGCGTAGAGCACACGAGGAGTAGGAGTATATATTTCATATTTGTATGATTTTATATTGAAGATGCATTAAGCATTCACAAAACTAATAAAGCCTAAATGAAAAAAGCCACCTTGACGCGGTCAAGGTGGCTTATATATCTCATTAGTTTGATATAACTTTTAACTCTTATAGAGTATAAGCTAATCCTAAGTTATAAAAAACCTGAAGTGGATTATCAGCAGATCCAATATCAAAAGCACCACCTGCTTGTGAAGCATATCTAGCATTGTTTGCTAATTGCTTGTCTGATCTCAATCCGACATTAAGTCCCACACCAAGGCCACCTAAGATCTTAGTAGAAAAACCATTAATCCATGTCCAATTGGTTAAATCTCCACCACTGTAAGTCAATGGAAGCTCAGGAATCGTAGTTGTTACACCATCAGTAGTAAAATCATATCCTGGCAAAGTAACATCGCTACCTCCGTAAGGTAAAAATGCACTCAGGTTTGACGTCCAAGCAACATTTGGTAGAATATTAGCTGCGTATGTTGCACCTATTTTTGCACCTGCTGCAGAAGCAAAGTCTCCTGATGGCCAGTTGAACTCATATCCTAATGGGTGGATTATTACAACCAAATCTTTAATTGGTAACCAAGTTGCACCTGCGGAAAGTGTTAACTTTCCTGGATCATTAAAATTTAATAAAGTAGAGAGGTACTTACCTTCAGCAGAGATTGCGAACTTAGGAGATAATTTTTTTCCATAAAGAGAAGAAATATCCAAAGCGTCAACAATTGCTTCTGTTTCATCATCATTTCTTGAATCCAACTGAGTTACAATTCTCTTAAGGTTAAGTGTACCTAGGTTTCTCCAGAAAAATCCTTCCTTATCTAGATTAGCGAAAGCAGATGCTCCCAGACCTAAACCATTAGAAGTTGAAAATGGATTATCAATAGCAAACCAGTTATCATTAGAGTTCAAGTCAAAACCTAAGATACCTACTCCACCGATCTTCCATCCTGGGAACTCGTCGATTTTAGACTGGAGGTCAGCTGCCTCAGCTAAAAGTGCATCAGCAGCAGCTTGCTTTTCAGACTGCATTGCTTTTAATGATTCCAATGTCATTTCTTGAGCTTGTGCGAATCCAGCACACAGCAACATAATAATTAGTAGTTGTAATAGTCTCATTATAAAAATTTGATAGTTTAAATTAAGTTTTAGTTATGTATTTCAATCTTAGAATTACTTACGTGGTTAAGAGGAAATATGACTTTATTTCCGTTATCTGAGATAAGAATCATAGAAGATTTGTCCATTTCTACGACCTTACCAGTCACATCATCAATAGTTATGGTGTCCCCCAAGTCAAATTTTCCTTGGGAATAATAGGAAGCTAAAAAATTAGACATAGTGCTCTTAGAAGCTAATCCATATCCAATGGCGAAGGCCAGCACGACTCCACCGATGAGCAAAGATATATTTTGTGAGAGAAATTCCGTATTTATTTCTGCTTGAGTTAAAGCACTGATAACGATGTTAATTATCATAAAATAAAACACAAAATTGGCTATCATCCGAGCAGAGGGAATACCTAGAGATTCTAGAGTCGTCTGTGCTACTCCTTTGAGCACATCGGCAAGCAATATACCGGCTACCAAGATGATACCCGCTACCAAGAGCTTAGGTATCAGATCAAAGGTCTTAGCCACTAGATTTGAGACTGCTGGCATACCTAAGACGTCGGTAGCCGCCATCATCACAAATAAGACGAGTATGTAATACATAATCTTACTGATGAGGGTGCTAAACTTTATTTTAACATTTGACTTCTCGACGATTTCGACTTCGTTCAGTTTTTCACCGATCTTGTCGATATTGATAGCCAGTAAGGCTTTCTTGACGAGATTCCTGACGATCTTGGCTATGATGACACCTACGATGAGGATGATCACCGCCATTATAAATTTGGGTACTCCTTCTATGAAGGCGCTAATTAAGCCTGTCAGTGCAGTACTTTGTGATTGTAATATAAATAGATACATGGATTAGTAGGGGGTTGGTTTCTTAGTGTTCAGACATCCATGCCTTTATCAGATTTTTCGCCCCCGATCATAGAGACAAAATATCCAAGAAGCTTCGAAAAATATACATCTACAATGTTGAGCATAGAATGAACTGAATTTAAATTGCCGTCTACTTTCTTTTTTACATCAAGTAGATTGTTAGCATACTTTTCCTCCTCTAACTTCTCAAGTTCTTTAAAACTGTTCTTTGACTCCTCTGACATTAATGCTGCGCTTTATACTTTTCGTTGAATGTTTTTTTGAATTTTTGTTTTGCTCGTTTGATTTTCATTTTAATAGCACTCTCAGACTTATTGAGAATGTGACTTATTTCTCTTATCGACATCTCATCTTGATATTTCATCAAGAGAATAGTCTTGTCTCCAGTTGGGATTTCCTCAAGTATTACCTTGAGTCTGCTTACATTCATCTCCAATAGAAACTTATCCTCTACGTCATCTGGTACATCTAAATTCTCTAGATAATCATCGACATAGACACTAGGATCTTTCTTTTTCCTCCTCAGAAAATCTATACAATAGTTATACGTTATAGAATATATCCAAGTCGAAAAACGGCTTTTGCCACTAAACTTGGACATATTAAGAAGGATCTTCATCATTATATCTTGTGTAGCATCTTCTGCTTCACTCTCACTTTTGAGTAGAGATAGTGACTTGCCAAATATTTTACCTGAGTACCTTTTATACAACAGGTTGAAATAAGCGACGTTTTGGGATTCTAAGTATAGCTGAACAAGCTCCTCATCTGTAACTTTTTTACTCAGATCAGAGGCTAACAAGGGACTTAAAAGATTGATCAAAATCTATTTTTTTGTTGGGGTGTGTACTTTTTAGACGTTAACATTGAAAAAAGTTACTTTAAGGGCAGATAGTTTGTGGAAACTTGTAACTCTAATTAAGAAAACATTGACATCAGAAAAACATATAACAAAAGACGAATATCAGTAAATAATTAATTATCAAGCTATAAAACATATATATTTTTTTAATCTATCAATTTCTAGACACTCGATGACACACAAATCCATAAAAATTCTCTTTATAACCTGGGCTATTTTACTCAACATATGTCCCAAGATAGTCCTAGGTCAAGATGCTGAAGCCCTATTTATCAAGCGTATATATGATCATACCCTGTCTCAAGGGCAATGTGATGTATGGTTAGAGCACTTATCTAACAAGATAGGCGGTAGATTGACAGGTTCTGAAAATGCTGCTACAGCAGTAGATTACACACATCAGGTGCTGACTGATATCCCTCTCGTCGATAAGGTCTGGAAGCAACCCTGTATGGTCCCTCAGTGGGTACGTGGCGATATAGAGGAGGTCTCCATCTCCTCTGATGGCAACAAGACAATACTCAAGGCGTCATCTCTCGGCAATACAATAGGAACAGACGGAGCACTACTCAGCGGGGAGGTCATAGAGGTATTTGATCTAGATACCCTAGATATGCTCGGCACCACTGCCTTAAAGGATAAAATCGTCTTCTACAACAGACCTATGGATCCGACGAGACTGAGCACAGGTCACGCCTATGGAGAAGCCGTCGACCAACGTGTACACGGGGCCTCTAGAGCCTCCAAGTACCAAGCAAAGGCCGCTCTGGTCAGATCTGTGACCCTACTGCAAGACGACCTACCACACACGGGTGTACAGAGCTACGCAGAAGGCATTACGCCTATCCCCTCGCTAGCCATCAGCACCAATGACGCCAACTACCTGAGCCAACAACTTCGAGAAGGTACGATAACCGCCCACATCCGCAATAATCCTCAAATCTTAGACTCCGTGTTATCACATAATGTGGTGGCGGAGATACGTGGCTCAGAATACCCAGACGAGATTATACTTATAGGCGGACATCTGGACTCTTGGGACCTAGGCGGCGGAGCTCACGATGATGGAGCGGGTTGTGTCCATGCACTGCAAGTCTTCCAGACACTACAAGACCTAGGCTATAAGCCGAAGCGTACCTTGCGCTGTGTGATGTTTATGAATGAAGAGAATGGGCTGGGTGGCGGCAAGGCCTATGCCAAGGCATCTAACGAAAAAGGGGAATTTCACCTAGCAGCCATAGAATCTGACGCGGGTGGCTTCACACCGCGTGGATTTGGTTGTAGTGGGCATCCAGAAGTGTTTAAGCCTTATCTAGCCAAGCTTCAGGAGTTTGATCTATTCCTAGAGCCTTATGATCTCTATCTCAAAGCCGGTGGTGGTGGCGCAGATATCGGTCCACTTAAATCACAGAAAGGACTGTTGATAGGATTCCAACCTGATAATTCTAGATACTTTGATTATCATCATACATCTGCAGATGTCTTTGAGAATGTTAATGTCAGAGAGTTGAGGATGGGTGCTGCGGCGATCACAGCATTAGTGTATCTCATAGATCAAAAAGGGCTCAAATAATGAATGAAAGCATAGAACTCCAAGACAAAACCTTTGTCAGATACATATCGGCAGCAGAACTCGGTATAATAGTATCACAGTTGGCTGATGAAATTAATGCCTACTACAGCAAATTTCAGCTAGAAATCATCCTTGTGAGTATCCTCGATGGCTCCTTCATATTTATGGCCGATCTGGTACGTAAGCTGACATTTCCGCACAAAATTCACTTTGTCAAGCTCCAATCATATGACGATATGGAGAGCACAGGACAGGTAAAGGTTCTGCTCGACTTAGACGTAGATGTCAGCGGGAAGCACGTCCTCATCGTAGAAGACATCGTCGATACAGGGCTAACACTAGAGTCCTTTAAAGGGATGCTGACCAACTCTGATCCCTTATCTGTCAAGTTGTGTACCCTACTGAGTAAGCCAGAAGTCCATAATGATATCGTTGACCTAGATTTTGTAGGAAAAGAGATCCCACCAGAGTTTATAATAGGATACGGACTTGATCTGAATGGGGTCGCTAGAAACCTGCCAGATATATATAAGCTAAAAATATAATCTATTAAATAACCATCTAGCTGTTTTCCATTAACTGGAATTGCATTAATTTTGCGAACCAAATTGACCCATAGTGTAATGGTAACACTACGGTTTTTGGTACCGTCATTCTAGGTTCGAGTCCTAGTGGGTCAACTTAA
>CALFUU010000105.1 GCA_937929835.1 uncultured Saprospiraceae bacterium
TAATCCCATTATCTCTGCAGTACAAGTTGTTGTACAACCATTGGCATCCGTGACCGTTACGACATAACTGCCTGGTGCCAAATCGCTGATGACATTTCCTGACACAGTCCCTGCTCCAGCATCATAAGTATATCCTGCTGTACCACCCATTTCTGTCGTCGTTATCGTACCATCGTTGACACCACAATCTGTCACATCTGTACTAGCAGTTGTACATACAAGTGGCTCTGGCTCTGTTATCGTTTCAGTACAAGTAGTTGTACAGCCATTGGCATCTCTTACTGTGACTGTATATGTGCCAGCTGTAAGATCTGAAAACAAAGTTCCTGGCTGAAAAGGCAATCCATCTAAGCTATATTCCAAATCACCTGTTCCACCTGTTGCCGACACAGTAATTGTTGCATCATCGCCCGCATTACACAAAGGCATAGTCGACGCTAGGCTACAAGTTAATTCCTCAGGATTTTCAATTTCGACTACATCACAAAGAGCACTGCAAGAAGGCTTATCCGCATCTCTGACTGTTACATTATATGTGCCAGCAGATAATCCAGAAAATATATTGGATATCTGGAAATTTGTTCCATCTAAACTGTACTCGAGGTTCCCAGAACCTCCTATAGCATTAATAGTTATTTCCCCATCACTATCTCCATTACATGCCAAGGCTGTCGTGGTCGTCATACAAGAAATCATCGGCGGTTGGGTCACCTCAATCATACAAGTACTTTGACAACTTGGAGCTGACTGATCACTAATGGTTACCGTGTAGGTGCCATACAATAAATCTGTAAAGGAACTAGACGACTGAAAAGCCACCCCATCTAGACTATATTCATAGGTGCCAGAGCCACCCATTCCAGTAATATCGATTATGCCATCTGACAGACCAAAGCAAGTCACTGGTGTTTCGACTAGTGAGCAAGTAGGCACTTCTTGGGCCATTACTTCAATCTCACAAGTAGATGTGCATGCATTCATATCTTCGATGGTCACGGTATATATTCCCGGCATTAAATCTGCAAAGGTTGCTTCAGTCTGAAACTGCGCTCCATCTATGCTAAATTGATATGGCTGTGTGCCGCCAGAAGGGGTGACGGTAATACTTCCATCATTGATATCACAATCAGATTGAGGTGTGGCTGCAAGCGTACATTCCAGTGAAGTAGGTTCTGATAGGCTTATAGAACAAGTCGCTAGACAAAGATTGGCATCGCGCACGGTTACAATGTGACTGCCGACATCTACTCCAGAAAATTGGTTGCCTATCTGAAATGGAGCACCGTCTAAACTATACTCGTAGGGTCCTACACCACCTGTTCCCATTGTGGTTATCGTCCCATCAGCAGCAGCATTGCACAAAATGTTTGTGCCGACATTGGAACATGATAAAGCTGCTGGTTCAGCGATTGTCACTTCGCAATTAGAACTACAACCGTTAGAATCAGTCACACTAATTGTATAATCTCCAGCAGACAACCCAGTAAAGAGTCCATTGTTCTGCGCAGGAAGACCAGCAATTTCATATGTCAAATTACCAGATCCTCCATTCACTGAAACAGAACCATCGTTATCACCTTGGCAACTTACATTTTGTAGTGCCAGTATATTACAGACTGGATTTTCATATACTTCAAAGTCTTGTTCTGCCGTGTTGGTACAACCACTAGCATCTGTAAATGAATACGTAATAGTGTGCAAGCCTACGCCTGCTACAACAGGATTAAATATATCTCCCTCTAGCCCATTACCAAAGTACACACCTCCTGCGGGACTGCCTCCTGTCAAGGTAATAGGGTCGGCGTCTTGACAAGCAGCGGCAACATCAAGGTTGAGACTGACAATTGGTAAAGGATTGACGATTATTTCTTCGGTAGTTGAATTTTCACAACCATTGGCATCTACGTAAGTATACGTTATGGGAAAGGTCCCCACTCCAGCGCTACTCACATCAAAAAGCGCCCCTGCAACTGCAGTTCCTGAATATGTACCACCAGCAGGTGATCCACCCGCTAAGGCGACTGATTGTGCATCCTCACAGACCTCATCCACAGCTAACGTCAGAGCAACGGTAGGTAAGTCAAATATTGTCAATGTCACCTCTGTCCTCGGAATCGCTATACAATTACTTAATGGGTCTCTTGTCTCTGCAAAAAATGTATAAACACCTGCTGCAGTTGGCGTAGGCATATACGATAAGGTACTTGTCGCCAAAGCTGTACCACCTGATGGCATATCATACCAATCCACCGTCTCTCCAGGAAAAACTTGTACAGATAGATCTGGATTTACTCCGCCTTCACATACTTCTCCATTTTCTGGAGAAGTAGGAGGTGCCAACATAGGGCAACCACAATCTGGTGACATCAAAACGACTGTATGCTGACAACCTGAAGCAGGTTCTGTAACCGTAAGGGTAACATCCGTCCCAGTAGGAACATCAGTCAATGAAAATACACCGGCTCCATTATCGACTAAAGTTCCTGCATCTGCAGTAAGCATATTACCTGATGATACATTGATATCAGACATATAGGTCATCAAGTCAGCGCTACACTCTGGAGCACTTGGAAAAATTTCTGGTATCGACTCTATCGTGATATTGTCTGTTGCAATATTTGTACAACCATTAGCATCTACAAACGTGTAAGTGACCTCAGAAATACCAGGAGCAACTTGTCCTGGGTCAAATGCATTTCCAGAGACAGCTAACCCACCATAAGTACCACCTGCTGGCATTCCACCAGACAAGACTATTGGAGCATCGTTGGCACAGAGTGTTGTTGTTCCAAGGTCTAACGTGACAACGGGCAGAGGATTTACTGTGATGATATCATCTGCAGAATTGGTACAACCATTGTCATCCGTGAAGGTATAAGTTATGGTATAGTCACCTGGGATTACAGAAGCTACAGAAAACAACGTACCGCTCACTGCAGTACCGCTATAGGTCCCTCCACTTGGTGATCCGCCACTAAGTGCTACGGAGGGGTCTCCTTCACAAGCCATATCTTGGAATAATTCGAAACTCACATTGGGAAGGCCTTGTACAATTATATCATCGGAAGTTGTATTAGAACAACCATCTCCATCTGTATAAGTATAGGTAATGGTATGTATGCCTACGCCAGCAACACTAGGATCAAAAGTCGTTCCCGTAATACCTGTACCAGAAAAAGTACCTGAAGTTGGCGAAGCAAAAAGAGATACCATCCCATCATCTACACATACATCTGGACCAGCATTAAAAGTTAAAGTTGGTAGTGCAAAAACTTCAATATCGTCAGTTACTTCAACTGCACATCCGTTACCCCCTAGATAAGTATAGGTCAATGTATGTATTCCAATACCGGCACTGCTCGGATCAAATGTGTTACCACTTACTCCCAAACCACTGAAAGTTCCTCCTGATGGCGAACCCGTTAAGGTAATGGTAGAACCATTAACACAAAGGTCATCACCAGCATCGAAGGTCACCGTCTCTACGGGCAATACTTCTATACTTGTACTGGCCATACCCAAACAACCATTGTTGTCTGCAAACTGGTAAGTTACCATGTGCACTCCTGGCCCAGCAGCACTCGGGTCAAATGAGGCTGTAGCATCACTAGAAGTAGGATCACTCACCCCAGATCCAGTCCACACACCAAATTCACCTGCATTCGGTACAGGAGAACCAGTTAAGGTTATAGGGTCTGCATTTTCGCAGAGTGCAGGATAAGAACCTGCACTTACTGTAGGTAGTGGATTGACGATTACACTTTGGCAAGAACTCTGAGGACAGGTGGCATCACCCACTAGGTTACATATCGTAAAAGTCCCATCACTACTCGGCGTAAATGTAGCTACACCTGAAGTCATATCGAGATCTGCAGTCCCGCCATTAACTGTCCAGGATTGTTCACATATTGTAGGATCAGGTGTCAGTACGATAGCATCGCCTACACATACCTCAGTATTAGATAAAGCAAAATCTGTATCTGGTGTCGTTACTTCAAATGAAATGTAATCCAGAAATATACAATTACATCCTACACACTCACTATCTATGATTGGACCGCCATTGGCCTGTGCTTCGAATACGCCACCTGAGGACTGTGTCAGATCAGAACAAAATGGATCATTGGTACAGGATCCTCCATCTCCATCACCTTGAGGACCAGCCGCCATATCACAAAAATCGCCTACAGAGTTACCACTGATATTTCCGTTTGTATACAAAGACAATTCAAAAATGCCGTCAGTACCTTGGTCATTGAATGAACATGGCGGCACTGTAATAATCGTGCATATGGGTTCATTGGTACAATCAAAGGCGGAGCTGTTCTGTGGTGCCCCTGGTATACTTCCTATCTCATTTAAATTTTCATCGAGTACAAAAAGTTCTTCCGAACTCTGCCCAAAGTCACCACGTCTACAAACCCTTAAGGTTAGTGGACTACAACTAGGAAAGACTTGTCCTGGATTAGGTATTGCAATATTCAGTTTCCACTCTGGATCTTCACCACAGCCGCTAAAGTTGGTATTATCTCCTTGAATGCATAATTCATCAGATTGGGCTATAAACACCCCTGACGTCACATTACCTGAGATAGCAACAACAGCATCTGGATTGCCAGCAGGATCACCTGCGGGAGCACCACCAGGGCAAACTGGAAAAATCTGTGCTTCCATTCGTAAAGAAAAGAGAAAGCAACAAATCAATATAAAAACTGGAAAGAGCACCTTTCGAGTATGCCTTACAATTTGGCAAGAGACTGAAACTATGAGCATAACAAATTATTTGACCTATAACAGCTTGAGTAAATCAAAGACTCATCCTAGAAGAGTAGTGCGGCCAGACAGGTTTGGGCATACCGCTATAGCACACTTAAACTCTTGATAATGAGTTAGTTAAATAAAGTAGCTACTGTTGTCTGCGATGGGAGACATCTATGAGATGCCTATAAACTATATATTATAGAAAACAAATATACGTAATAAGCTGATAATGTGCTGTTTAATTGCAGGATAGAGGGTGTCTCTATCACTAGATTATTTCACTATTTAGAGATTATCAAGAGGGGTGCTGATCTGCTGAGATCACCCTTGCGTCCTCGGCGTCTCCATTTAATTCTGTTCTAATGGGTATACATAGAAGCTGTAGATTCCAGAGCCCCGTAGGTCGTAGTTTATTCGATACTTATTTTCACTAGGGCTACACGCTCAGAATGGCAGACTGTTTCTATAGCGTAATCAGACAAACCTGCAAGATTTCTATTTATCTCAGTCTCTGTCGCATGGGCAAACAAAAGCCACATAGCGGTGGGCTGATCTAGCGTAGGCAGTAGTGCATCTAAGTCTGTATCCCATTCTCCTTTTATCTGCTGCATATCAAAATAAAAAGGTGGCTCAGAATACGCATCGTAAAAGGTAAATGCAGGTACGGCTTCATGATCGATGTATAGAATCTCATCCTTTTGATACGCTTTATCTAGTAAAGCTAGACAGGGTCGTATCTCTTCAAACTCCATATCCATCCATAGATAACGCCAGCCCTGCTTATTGGTAATTCCAAGCACCATTAGTATAATTAGCAAAAAATTTACCCCAATCTTATTCAGTGACCATAGCCTATCCAGCCCTATACAAATGACTAGAATCAATACAGGTATAATAAACAAAGTCAACCGAGGAACCAAAGTATAGTAATGCAAGGCAGAAGCCAATAAGAGTGTCCCGATCGGTAGCAGTAAGCGTATAGCTATCCCCTTATCCCTTCTTATAAGATGTAAGGCTCCGCACCCAAAAGACAAGAAAACAAAGCCAATCGAGATGGCTGTTTTATCAGAGACAGTTCTAAAAATTTCCGACAGTAGATGAAAGTTATTACGCCAACTATCACTCGATAAATTGAAACTTAAAAAAGAATTTTCAAAATAGGCTTCTAGATAATCTGATCCTATACTCTGATTGAGCACCATAAAGTAATAAGCTACAAATGACAACAACCAAGTCATAATCACCACTAGTATTGCTGCTGGATTGTTTCGCTTCTGTTCCCAAATAAAATACAATCCTATGCCTGAAAGAATGAAGACAAGAGGCATACTGTACCAGATACCCACACTCCCAAATACTGCCCACTTAAGACACCGCTTATTATCCCACAGTTGTCCTCCATCTCTACTGGCTTGCCATAGATAGATCAATGCCAAAAAAGTATCCGTACTGTATTGCTTAAATTCTGTACCGTAGCGAATCGCCATAAAAGAAAAACATAAAAGCGATAAGCCATAGACTCTAATAAGAGGCTGGGATATTATGGATCGCAATAAACTCCATAGAACAAACAGGGCACCTATACTTGCCACCAATGGAATCAATCGCAGTACCCACCCATAAGTATGACCGATTTCAGTAAGCAACTTGGTGTGCACCATAAAGAGGGGTGGAGCAAACTGATCATAGGGCAGCTTGCCAAATAATTCTACATAACTGGTTTCTATCAAGCCACGAGCGAGATTCGCTTCATCTATAAATAGAGATCGATTCTCAATGTAGACTTTGAGTCTTA
This sequence comes from uncultured Saprospiraceae bacterium, assembly GCA_937929835.1. Taxonomy (GTDB): domain Bacteria; phylum Bacteroidota; class Bacteroidia; order Chitinophagales; family Saprospiraceae; genus RFSX01. Next base: position 6,557 of record CALFUU010000105.1, read on the forward strand.
TACCGATGCCCAGAACGACTAGGAAATATGCTATCCAGTCTACAAAGATTGTTGCACGAGGATATCTATCCAAAGGTCTGGTCATAGTGAAAGTGAAAATACCTAATATCTACGGCAGGTATCTACCTAGGCGATAAGAATTTAGTACAGTAACCGACTCTCGATGGTATAGCAATCCCAAAAAAAGGAAGGTCCGATTTTTCTTAATTTCTCGTTAGACCAACTTCAGTACAGTCGGGCGCGCCACAGCAGTCCATTTCTGGATTGGTCATAAAGGAAACGCTTGGACTGATACAACCTTCTGCATCATCAACGCAGACAACTTTTATGTTTTGAATACTATTATTGTCATAGACAGGAGTCGACGTACTGAAAGTGATACCACCATCAGTTGACCATTCCAGATGTGACCCAGGTCCACAAGGTGAGATAACAGTAAAAGTCCCTTCTTGTGAAGGACAGACATTATCCATTACGGTAACTTCAGGAGCAGTAGGCGACACACAAGGTGGACAACTAAATACATCTACATCTCCTCCATTTCCCTTGGGATCAGAGTTGACTTGTGGCTCAAATAAGAACTGAACATAATTGGTAGCATCTTCTTGGTCATAAGTATTGTCTAACTGATTCACATCATATCCGATAACTCCCCATTGGCTATCTTCTCCCAAAAAATCACCTCCCGACATCCACAATACGTCTGGGTTAGTTATATCCCAAGCAACTCCGCCTGTCGAAGTTCCATTTGGAAGTGATATACAACCAAAAGAAGGGCAATAGTCTTCTTGTCCTACGGAAGTAATTGCAGTCTGCGACCATGTACCCCCAGATTCTGTAAAGGTATAATTTGCTGCTGTATGGTTATACATACTATTGGCTTGTCCATACGATGTTCCATTGGCCGCATTGTTTGCACCTGAAGCATAATAATTGGTATAAGTAGGCCTAAAGTCAGGTCCTGTACTCCAGCTACCTACGGCCATATCTCCAGCCTCATTAAAATCAATATCTCCCGAAACGGGATCAGCTTGAACACTAGCTGTAATTCCAGAAAAAAAAGTGTTCTCCATTACAAAGTTTATTTCTTCTTCATCTGTGGCGTCCATCATTTCTCCACATAGAGTACGACCTACCGATCGGACCACGAGGGAGCCACTTCCCGTAGCGTCTATAACTGTATAATATAGCCTTCCATCGACTGGGTTAATGTCCAAACCAAATGGATGATTTTGAAAGTTTACAATAGGGGCACCAGAACCATTAAAGCCATTGGAATTGGTCGTACCATTTACTACTCCGAGAACAACTGGGTCAGGTTGAAAAACATCTAGAGTATTTCCATTTATATCTAGATGATAGATAGAATTATCGCCTAGGTTGACTACATACATTGTGTTGGTTAGATAATCATAGGTAATCCCTCCGAAACCCTTTCCAGCTGTGGGAATACTAGTCCAAACAGTTGGTGCGCCTGTAACTGCATCCATTTTATAGATTGCATCGCTACCACCTAAGGAACCAAACTGTTGTAACCCGTCATCATCTGGGCTCTGAGTAAATCGAGAAGCTGGCGCATAAAGACAGCCCGCATTATCAAATTCCAAATAATAAATATTACCAACGTTACTGAGCGTCCATCCAGCATCTGAAAATTTATTTGGAATTTGAGTGTTTGTATTATAAGACAAACCAGTCGCATCGGACATCCCAATCACGGCATCCGTCACGTCGTCTGCCCCACATGCAAATACTTGTGGATAGGTATGAACCAAAGCGTTAGGATCGATGATATCACAAGTCTGAAGATTTTCAGGATAATTACTCAGATCAAGTTTTTTACTGTTACTCCCTACTTCTAGCTCCCAATCTCCATCTATGCCTGTCAAATCATCAGATGCGGCAATGCTGATAGCTAATTCTTTTTCTAGGTAAGCAACTGCAATTTTACCAGTCTCGCCCTCAGCAAAGTTGCAACCGTAGATATTGAGATGGGATTTATGTTGTAGGTACTTCGTAGAGCTTAACCAAGCTGCAATCTGTTGAGCATTCTTCCACTCTCCATCAAGCAATAATTGCCCTGGTTGTCCATGAGAGAATAAGTGAAACGTGCCCTCGTCTGCCACCTGAACACTAGCTTCAGCAAGAATCTCAGGCGAGAGCAGAGCGCTGTCGACATAGCTGGTTTCAGAATTAACAAAAGTATACGATAAAGAAGAATGGCTGATATTTTCTTGGGACAACTCTAGACCTGTAGAGCTGCTGTTGATCAACACAATAAAACACAAGTTGACTATAATACTTGACATAGAAATATTCATTTACTATTTACTAAAAACAAGAAAAGAAGGGGATTGTGTTCGTGATTTCACACTAAAGAGAAAGACAATATTAAAACATATTAAATAAATATGCAATATGTATCCGTTTGCAAGACAGTTAATTATTTGTCGATTTCTACTATTCTATATCTCAATGTCTCTGGTTTACAGTCATGCCATTCTGGCACCTCTCGACGGCTGATAGTGGCTTTTTGAGCAGGTATCATCAGTGGCAAATAAAAAAAAGCCGCCAATTTTCATTGACAGCTCTTTTGATATTTTTCTTTTACGCTTCAGCTTAGCCTCCAAAATCATCAAAGGCTACTTGCTCTTCTGGTATGCCCCAATCATCAGCCATTTTGATGACACACTGATTCATAATTGGAGGTCCACAGAAATAAAGCTCTACATCTTCAGGTGCAGGATGCTTGCTTAAGTACTCATCAATAACAACTTGGTGTACATACCCTTTGAAGCCATCGCCATTAGGATCATCCAAGTGCTCTTTTAGTGTCCAGTTATCTTCTGGTAACGGGTTGTCAAGTGCTACAGCAAATCTGAAATTGGGAAATTGCTTTTCTATAGCTCTAAATTCTTCTACATAGAAAAGCTCTTGCTTGGTTCTACCGCCATAGAAGAAAGTTACTTTACGACCTGTCTTCAAAGTATGAAATAGGTGATATAAATGCGATCTCATCGGTGCCATTCCTGCTCCTCCACCAACGTACAGCATTTCGTTTTGTGTTTCCTTGATAAAGAACTCGCCATATGGACCAGAAATAGTCACCTTGTCTCCAGGCTTCTGAGCAAATACATAAGAAGAACAGATCCCAGGATTGACATCCATCCACCCGCCTTTGGCTCTATCAAATGGAGGCGTCGCAATTCTTATCGTTAATGAAACGATGTTACCTTCTGCTGGGTGATTAGACATAGAGTATGCTCTAAATATCTCTTCATCATTGACCATCTTGAGGTCCCACAGCTTAAAATTATCCCAATCCTTCTGAAACTTGTCTGGAGAATCATGATAGTCAGGGTGTGCTGTGATATCAATATCTTTTTTATAATCTACTACTGTAGGCGGTACATCTACTTGTATATATCCACCCGCTTGGAAATCTAGTGTCTCTCCTTCTGGCAATCTTACGATAAACTCCTTAATAAAAGTCGCCACATTATAATTAGACACGACCTCACACTCCCATTTCTTAATTCCAAAAATTTCTTCTGGAATCTCGATATCCATCTCTTCTCTCACCTTTACTTGGCACGCTAGACGCATTCCTTCTGCAGCTTCCTTTCTTGTTAGGTGATTCATTTCTGTAGGCAATACTTCTCCACCGCCTCTATGTACGTGACACTCACACATCGCACAAGTACCACCACCCCCGCAAGCTGAAGGCAAGAATACAGAGCTGTCCGATAACGCGGTCAATAGATTGGTGCCCGGCTGGACGACGAGAGGATTCTCTTTATCTCCATTGACATAAATATTGACATTGCCTTGAGGTACTAGCTTTTTTCTTGCTGTGATGAGCATCATAGATAAAAGGCCGATCACAAATACAAACACAACCAATGCTGCGACGTAAGGCCAGAATCCTGAATTAATTATTAAGAAGATCATCTGTATAAATCTTAATTGTGAATATCAAATTATTTGAAAGAGGCAGGGTCTATACCCATCAAGCCCATAAAGGCCATACCCATCATACCTGTCAATAAGAAGGCCATTCCTAGACCTCTCATAGCTGGTGGTACTGCCGAGTACTTTATCTTTTCTCTTATGGCGGCTATAGCTATAATCGCTAGGAACCAACCAAAGCCCCCTCCCAATCCAAAAGCTACGGCCTCTGAGAAGTTGTACTCCTTAGATACCATAAATAAAGAGCCTCCGAGGATGGCACAGTTGACCGTAATCAAGGGTAGAAATATCCCCAATGAGTTATAGAGCGAGGGAGAATATTTCTCCACAACCATCTCCACGAGCTGTACCATAGAAGCGATAACCGCTATAAACAGAATAAACCTTAAGAAGGTCAGATCCGTCTGGAATACCCCATTCTCGCCGAGCAACCAAGTATTGATCACCCAATTGATCGGCATCGTGATACCCAATACAAAGATGACGGCTAGCCCGAGTCCAAAGGCTGTCTTAACTGTCTTAGATACAGCCAAGTAGGAACACATTCCTAAGAAATAAGCCAACGCCAGATTTTCTATGAAGGCTGACTTGATGAATATATTTACTAAATCTCCCATTTGTCTTTTTTTGTGTAGTCCTGAATCTAATCTATCTGGATTATGATACGTCTACCAATTTAGGATTCCAAGCTCTGTGCGCCCATATCAAAACAGCGATAACAAACATCGCAGATGGGAACAAGACCATTAAATTATTATACTGATACCAACCTAGCCAAGCACTCTCAGCTGTATTGATCATATAGTCTGGAGTAGCGCCGATTATCTTAGCTCCGAAGATTTCTCCCTTTCCGAAGAACTCTCTAAAGAAAGCGACGATCAATAGGATGATACCATATCCGATACCATTACCCAGTCCATCGAGAGATGACTCGTAAGGTCTATTGGCCATCGCAAATGCTTCTAGCCTTCCCATCACGATACAATTGGTAATGATCAATCCGATAAATACGGAGAGCTGCTTGTAACTTTCAAAAGCATAAGCTTTCAATGTTAACTCCACAACGGTTACGAGCGTTGCAATTATCACCAACTGCACGATCATCCTTACCTGCTTCGGTATAGACTTTCTCAGTGCTGAGGTTATCGTATTGGCGAATACACATACAAAAACCACGGCTACTGCCATTACTGTGGCATTCTTAAGACCTGTGGTTACCGCTAGAGCGGAACAGATACCGAGTACTTGTACGGTGATCGGGTTGTTATCATCAAGAGGGTCTGTAAGGAGTTTTCTTTCCTTTTTACCAAACTTGATGGCTTCTTTTTTTTCTACTACTGCTACGTCTGCCATAGTGTTATAATTTTTCTTCTGCTGTGCAGATAAGTTTTATCCTCTTAATTTTTTGAGATAGGGTTCGTATTCTGCGATGCCTTTGGCCAGCATCTTAGAGACGCCATCAGCTGTTATCGTCGCTCCTGAGATACCATCTACTTCATAGACTGGATCCTTAGCGCCACCTTTTCTGACATAGACAGATCTGAACACATCTCCGTCATAAATTTTCTTGCCGATAAATTGTTTGACCCACGCTTTGTTGTCTTTTATCTCAGCACCGAGTCCTGGAGTTTCTGCTTTGTGATCATACGATACACCAGCTATGGTATTAAAGTCATCCTCGAGTGCGACACAACCCCAGATAGCATCCCACAGTCCTTTGCCTCTTACATTGAGAATATAATACTCCTTGCCGTCATCTTTTGTAAAGACATACAAAGGGAGTAACTTCTCATCAAGAGGCTTTTTGTGTTCCTTAGCCAAGTCGACACTTTCTGCCAAGCCGCCTTTGTATCCTTTTTCCTCCACCTTCTCTTCAGGTACTTTCTCACCGTCAGAGTTGACAACGATCTGCTTGATCTTAGAACCAAATATCTCTTCGACCTGCTCGTCAGAAATCTGGCTGTAATCTATACTCAAGTGATTGGCAATGGCGCCAAGTGTTGCCTTCTTGGAATAGATGGCTTCGTTGGTATCGTGCTTAGACTTCAATCCATTCTGGAGAAAAGCCAGCAGCATGGCCACGATAGAAGTCATAATGAGGACGAACCTCATAACGGATGCTGTACTATGCATGTGATATTTCTTTAGCGGTTTCAGAATGTCCTACAACTGCAGAACTTGCTTTAGTTCTTCGTTTCATATTGCTCTCAAGCACATAATGATCGATGAGCGGTGCGAAGGTGTTGAGGAATAATATCGCCAACATCCATCCTTCTGGATAGGCAGGATTGATAACTCTTATCAACATACCTATCATACCGATGAGTAGTCCATAGATCCATTTTCCAGTATTGGTCGAGGTGGCTGTTACGGGGTCAGTTGCCATAAAGGCCATAGCAAAAAAGAAACTACCCATATAGAACTGGTACTGCCAAGGTACTTCCATAAATGGTGTCGCCCCCCAGCCATTGAGCATCATGGCCATCACAGCGGCCCCGATAAACATACTCAGCATTATTCTCCAGCTTGCTATACCTGTCGCTAAGAGTATTCCAGCACCTATCAAGATAAATGGCTTGGAAGTCTCTCCTACAGAACCTGGAATCGTACCCCAAAACATCTGAGATGTAGAGAAGGTAGATGTTACGGCTTCCCAACCCCCTTTGGAGGCTAGTGCCATCGGTGTCGCTCCACTGTAGCCATCCACCATTGGTGTCATATGCTGGAAGGTGGCGATATCCATCCACCCGAATAGCGTATTGAAGAGGCCGTGTGCCCAGCCATAATCTGCGTAATTACCAGCAACTACATTCATTGCAGTTGCTGCTTCTGCACCTATTTTTTCAAATCCACTCACCCATACTTCATCTCCTGAGATAGAGGTAGGATAAGCGAAGAATACAAAGACTCTGGCAAGCAGGGCTACATTCCAGATGTTCATCCCAGTGCCACCAAAAGCTTCTTTACCTAAGATGACAGCAAAGGCAACAGATACACCCAAAATCCATAATGGAATATCTGGCGGCATAATCAGTGGAATCAAAGCTCCAGATACGAGGAAGCCTTCTTCTATAGCGTGCCCCTTCTTAGCGGCAAACCAGAATTCTATACCTAGACCTACAACGTGGGTTACCACAAAAATCGGTATCATCTTAATGAGACCGTGGACGAGCTTCAAGTGGAAGCCTTCTAAGAATCCTAAATATTGACCCGCAGCTACAAAGTGCTGATGCCCCGTATTATACGTACCAAAAACATAACAAAGTTGCATAGCCAGTACGACCATCACCATTGTTCTTTTTAGGTCCATACCATCTCTTAAGTGTACCCCACTTTTGGTCGTAGCATTGGGTGCATAAGCGAAGGTGAAGAATCCATCATAGAGTGTATGTAGAAATGGACTCTTCTTTTTGTCCGGCTCTATCTTTTGTAAAAAACTAAGTAATCCCATTTGTTTATTGGTAAGAGAAGCAAAGCTCCTCGGTTTTTTCTATGTTATATTATCCTTGCTCTCTCATCATATCTAGACCATCTCTGAGGATCTCCTGCAGAGGCATCTTAGAAGTACAAGCAAATTCTGCGAGAGCCAAGTCTTCCTCAGCAAGTTCATTGATGCCCAATCCTTCCATACGTTCGATATCGCCTGCCATAATCGCTTTGAGCAAGTGCTGAGGATAGATATCCATAGGCAACATCTTCTCGTATTGTCCTGTCACCACAAAGGCTCTCTTCTCACCGTGTGTATTGGTATTGGCTTCGTACTCGTGGCCTGGCATCAAAAAACCTGGCATCGTCCTAGATATAGAAGGTCTCGGCTTGATCGGTAACAACCAACCGAAAAGCTCATACTCGTCTCCTTCCTTGATAGAGGTAACCAGATTGGTATCCTTACTAATAAAGTCGTCTTTACCTGCTGTCTTACCAGATAGGACATCTCCTAGTATAAGTCTTGTCGTTCCTTCGCTAGATATGTTGCCTTTTGTCAAATCATCGAGACTAGCACCCATATGCGTTTCTACAAGTGTAGGTTCTAAAAACTGAGCACCAGCGATAGCTACAGTACGCGTCGTATCGTAGACACCTGCATTCATCAATCGACCGAGAGTCAATAGACCATCTAGCGTCATCGTCCATACAACCGTATTGTTTTTAATCGGTGACATATGGTGAATCTGAACACCAACATTACCGGCTGGATGCTTGCCTGAGAAGTAGTGTACCTCTGCGCCTGTCACTGAAGTCAAGGCTGCCGGTGGAGGTGTGCCTCTCCCGTCTAACCCTAGGTAAACTTTCCCTTTTGTTAACTTGGCCAAGGTATCTACAGCCTCTTGGATATCTGCACCTCTCCCCTCTGCACTAGCAGCAAGATCTGGAGCTAATGGCCCTGTACTGAAGGTACTGATAAATATATTTTCTGGAACCACTGTAGGATCAGCCAATACATTAAATGGTCTCTGGTCTATGAGTGTCCAAGCGCCTGATTCTTTGAGGTAGTCGACGATCTCCTCTCTAGAAGCCTTGTCAACATTGATTATATCGTGCTGCTTATGCGTCTGGTTCTTATCTGCCAGTATGATCACATGTGTTATGGCTCTTTTGGCGCCCCTTCTGACTTCTACAACCTCACCACTTACGGGAGCGACAAACTTGATATCTGGATTCATCTTATCATAGAAGAGTACATCCCCTGCTTTGACATCATCTCCTTCTGAGACAACCATCTTGGGTATCGGTGCGATACCTCTCCAGTCAGTCGGCTTGACAGCATATCTCGCAGCCATACCTTTGACGCGAGGGCCAGTGGCAGCACCCGTCAACTTGATATCATGACCTTGACTTAAATGGTGGAACTTAGAAGGATCAGCAAAATCTGGTGCAGGTTTACCGAACATATCCGAAAACCTTGGGAAAATGCTCATGTTTTTCCTTTGGGTATCGATACCTCTTTTCTTGGCTTCTATTTGGATAAGGTTATCAGAGACTGAAAGCACAGAGACTAGGATGAGTATCATGGCTATCAAAAGTAGAGCTGCTAGTAGCATACTGTATAGAGTTACTGATTGAAATACCTCAGAAATGCCCGAAAAGACTAGGAATTATGGACGTTTCAAAAGTTTGCGCAAATATATAACTCTTTTAAATACTGATAGATCAACGTGGCCGTGCTGTAGGGTGCACTTTGGCCTATTTAGATTTTATCTAGATAGTAGAGTTTACTATTTGTATAACGTTAAAAACATGAAAGGGCTAAGACTGCTCACTCAGGAAGTCTTATTTTAATCCAATCATTAACAACAACACAGCATTATGGCAACACGCAGCATAGCTTTCATAACAATTTTGTCACTGTTTATAGGTCTTCCACAGCTATCTGGACAACTCCAAGGTTACCTAGACCTCGATTACGGCATCAATGGTGTTGCTGCTCTACCTTTTGAAGGGTATGCTTATTTACAACAAAATCTAGTTTTTGACGAAAATGATAGGGCCTATCTCGGATCAATGACCCTGCATCAAGATACGGCTGATGTGGTCACGACGGCTGGATATTTCTTTACAAGGCTATCCGCGTCTGGTTTTAGAGAAGATTGGGGAATAGATACCCCAACCTCTGCAAATTGGCAGAATACTAGCTTGTTAGATACATTGATGTGTTATAAATATCTGGACGGAAAAATAATCAGTGATTTGATTATAAGTGGAGAAGAGGATACCATCAGAGAAATTAAAAGATACGATCTCGACTTTAACCTTGAGGTAGAATATGAAGCACCCGAACCAGTCAATTATTTTTCTCTGTTGTGGTACTATTTCCGCAACGATCTAATAGACTTCGACAAAGAAAACCGACTAATCGTCGGGGAGGGTGGGAAGATCTACAGATATAAAGAAAATGGGGAAAAAGACGAGACTTTTGGTGATCAAGGTTCCGCGACTGTATTCCGCCTCGACTCGTCTTATATCGAATTGTTTCTAAACCTATACAGTGATGTGCTGGTTCTAGACGATAACAGCATCTTATACACTGCTCTAGAATATTATGATGAGACTATTGATACAGTTTCTTATAGAGGTCTACTCTCAAAAGTAACTGATCAAGGCCGAGTGGATGGTAGCTTTGGTAATGATGGATACATTACTGGAATGTCAAGAAGTTATTTCTGGGATCTTCAAAAAAATTCTAATGAAGACTTTTTTGCCTTAGGTTATGAATTGAATACAGCGTGTCCTAGCAATTACAGCATTAATAAGTACGATGTTGATGGTCGACTTAATAATGCTTACGGCAACAATGGTCACTTAGATATAGATTGTAATGAAAGATATTCTTCTCATATACAGGTAGGACCAGAAGGAGAAATACTCATCTTGGAATACGAGCTGATCTACGAGCCTGACTCTATTACTTTTTCGCATTACGATTATAGCCTCCGAAGAGTCAATGCACAAGGTAGGATTGACACCACTTTTGGAGAAGGTGGTAGGCTTGACCTTGGGGTGACAGAGTTGGTACTTGATCTAGCTGTTGACAAGTCAGCCAATCTTTATATTATGAGTATGGAGAACTTTTCTACTTTATATGACTCCAACAATCTCTTTGTAAAAAAACTTAAAGCTGACAAAATCTGGAGCCACCCACCCACTAATACATCAGAGCCGATCAACTTAGCTATACTCCCCAATCCCTCTATAGGCAGTCCTCAAGTCAGAAACACAGGCAACAGATTAAGAAATGTAGAGATCTCTTTATTTGATATGCAAGGGCGACTTATTTCTATTAAGCAAATAGATCTACTAGAACCTAACGAAGAAACCCTAGTCAGCAACCAAGACTTGAGCGCAGGCACCTACCTCGTCAAAGTTGTAGATGGCGCTGGGCGATCAAGTTTCTGGGAGAAGGTGGTGGTTGTAGACTAAGTAGTCGTCAACTACTTTAGTCATTCTATTAGTAAGTCAACTCCACACCGAATACTGGACTTTAAAATTGGCAGATAAGAGTATCAGCCTTCATCTTGGCGACGCGTACAAAACTAATTTCATTTCTAGGTAGAAGAAGATTTCTCCACTCCTTCCAGTCGGTCGAAAAGGAAAAAATTTCTTTATATGAAGACCTTTCAGAGAATCTTGTTTTATGTTTCTTAGCATTCTTCTTTTCTGGATTGCCAACAACGGTAAAGTCAAAATGAACCGAGGTCGTTCTGTATAGGTAAAGAGAATCCTAAAATCCTCTAATCCTAAAAATCATAATTCAGACAATAGAGGCGACCAGAATTATCACGATAAACACTTCCCATTACGAAAACGATGATTCCTCCACTTCGCTTCCTACGTTCTTAGTGAAAAAGTAAATAGAATTCTCAAATCTCCTAATCTTAAAAATCATAATTCAGACAATAGAGAATAATTATCAGTCTACTCAAACCAAATCCTATCTATCTCCATCTCAAAAGATTCATTCTTTTTATTGGCGATGAGGATAGCGCAGTGATCGAGATAGCGGGCTGGATAGTTAGGACGATCTAGGCGGCGGCCTCTAAAGGAAGCATACATTTCACTTAGTGGAATCTCGACTGTCTCCCACTCCCCTGTCGTCTCAAAGGTGTAGATATATGAGTAGCGATCATACTGGCTTTCCTTGGTTCTAAACTGGTAGGCTTTCCCATCCGCCTTCAGCCTAATCTTACAAGTGGTGTGACCTTCTACCTGCAGCGTCTCCTTGAGGTTATAGCGGGTAGACGCAAACCCTCCATTGTTTTCCAATGATACAAAGCCGTGAAACCAACCGTGCCCCGCCTCATTGATTTGTAGATTACTATCAGATCGGCCGCCCATCACGACATCATCCATAATGCGCCAGTCAGAGAGATCGCTCTCCGTAGTGAAGTCAAAGATGATTATAGGCGTGGGAGTCATAAGAAATAATACACTGTATAACAATGAGAGAATCATATTAAAAAGACAACAAATCACGATAAAGGTTCGACGCAGCTCTGCTAAAAATCCTGGAGACTATGATAAATTGGCTACTTGATTAATTATTATTGATGTGTATTCCAATCGACAACACAAATGCACAAGTACATTATTCTTGCACTGGGTCCACTTCTATTCCTAGTCGTACAACTCTTGCCTTATGAGCTCATCAGCCCAGCAGCAGACAAGGTGCTAGGTATTGCATTGTGGATGGTCTTGTGGTGGATCACAGAAGTGGTTTCTATTTCTGTAACAGCCTTGGTTCCACTGACTTTCTTTCCACTCTTGGGTATTATGCCTATAAAGGAAGTATCTGCCTTCTATGGACACCCTATAGTATTCCTATTTTTGGGAGGATTCATTATGGCCTTGGCCTTAGAAAAAGTCAATCTACACAAAAGAATAGCACTCAGCATAATCAACAAAACAGGAACACATCCTGACCGAGTACTGCTTGGTTTTCTACTGTCTACCGCACTGCTCAGTATGTGGATAAGCAATACCGCTACTACTGTCGTGATGCTGCCGATAGCCTATTCTGTCATCCAATTAATGTCTACTGACGGGGATGGCTTTACTGCTGGTGACAAGACTTTTGCGCTCAGTCTAATGCTGGGTATAGCGTATGCCGCAAATGTAGGCGGGATAGCCACTCTTATCGGCACACCACCCAATATTGTGCTCGCAGGATTTATGGAAAGCGAATACAACTATAGCATTTCTTTTCTAGGATGGATGATGATCGGTCTACCCTTTTCTTTGATAATGATAGGATGCATCTATGGACTACTCACTAAGATTCTATACAGAAACCAGGTCCATTCTATAGAGCAAACAACATCGTTGCTCCAATTAGAATTAAAAAAACTGGGACCTATTACAAAACCAGAGCAGTATGTTTCCGCAATCTTTTTGGTGGCTATTTTTCTTTGGATCTCCAAGAACTATATCAACAATATACTGCCACAACTCCATCTATCTGACACAAGTATCAGTATGTTGGCTGCATTCTCTTGCTTCTGCATAGCGCATAATAAAGAATTTATTTTCACATGGGGGGATACAAAAAATCTTCCTTGGGGTATCATCATATTATTTGGTGGTGGGCTGGCCTTAGCTAATGGACTTTCTCAAGCTGGTGTCATTGACCTTATAGGCAGTTTTGTAAGTGGTCACAAAAACATAAGCCTTCTATTTGTGAGTGTCCTACTCATCAGCGTAATGCTATTTATGACAGAATTAATGAGTAATGTAGCGCTAGTGGCAATTTTTGCGCCGATGGTAGCAGGGGTTGCGTCTGGCTTAGATCTTGAACTTTTACATCTACTGATTCCAGTAACTATGGCCTCGAGTTGTGCCTTTATGTTGCCAATGGCCACACCACCCAATGCGATCGTTTTTGCAAGCGGACACATTAAAGTCAAAGATATGGCGCGCACAGGTATCTTCTTGAATTTGATTTCAATCCTACTACTGAGTTTGTTCTTCAGATTTGTTATTCCGTTTGTTATACCCTCAGTAGGCCTATAAATAATTAACAACTTCTACCGTCACCATAATTACGAAAACAAAGAAACAAGTCATTACAAATTACATAGAAAACAAAGAAGTGCTAAGGCTCATATGACCATATAAAACGTGAAAAGCCGCACAACCCTAAGGCTGCGCGGCTCCACGTAAGTTTCGTCAGTTATTTCTATCTAATCTGAATCATTTTTCTACTCGCTGTTCCGAATACC
>CALFUU010000106.1 GCA_937929835.1 uncultured Saprospiraceae bacterium
CAGAGCCTCCACTGTCAGAATGTCCTCAGATAGCTCCCCCCCTAAGGCTCTAAATCTGACTTTTGGGTGCCTACAGGCCACTTATTTAGATCTTGGGAATAGGGAATAACCAGTGCCGAAACCACCAATTGATGACAGTATACTCTCTGGGGAGAGCAACTTTGTGGAGGAGCTGAGATGGGCTGATTCTATCTCCATCGGCCTCAATAATGTATAACGTTGGTTGAGGCTTTAGTTGAGGGGATATAGGCGTGATATATAAATCCACCATAAGGAAGCGAATTATCTTCAAAAACCATCCATTTTGGCTATATACTATGCCGCAAATAGGTATATCTTTGTGGCCTAATTCAAATAAACGATGAGTTCACAGACTAACGCCAGAGGGAAATATTGGATGATGACATTGGTATCATTGATAGGGACAATCTTGTTCTTAATCTTTCTTCCTGAGTGGTTTTGGGTGATGTTGCCCTTTCTAGGGACAGCCTTTGTCTACGCTATGGATTGGGCTTAGACTTAGTGCTGAGCACGTGTAGTCGCATAATCCACCTACAGTTATTACATTTCGAGAGTACAGGGGACAACCCTTTGAGGGTGCCTACGTTATATTGAGCATACACAAGCACGCGTGGATAATTTGGAGAGACTCCTTGAGAAGTATGCTACTTCTGAGAGAGTTAAGAGCATAATCAGTGGGTTGGACAAGGACCAACCTTCCCGTCTTTTATTATCAGGAATGAGAGGCGCTCAGGAGTGCTTTGTCTTAGCCTCCATATTTGGGCAAAATGATAAGTCTCATCTCTTCATCGCTACGGACAAAGAAGAGGCCGCATACATACAGAATACCCTCGATCAGATCAGCACTCAGCAGACGGTATTGTTTTTTCCAGATTCCTTTAGACGGCCAGGACTCTTTGAGGAAATTGATAATAATAATGTCCTCATCCGTACGGAGTCGATCAATAAGCTCTCGGCGCAGTACCACAAGAATGAAATTATGGTCACCTATCCGGAGGCCATCTTTGAGAAGGTAGTAGACCCTTCTCACCTCGAATCCCAAAAAATCAATATTGCCAAGGGCGAAAATCTAGATGTTGATACCATTATAGAGTTTCTAGTGGAGTATGGTTTTGAGCGGCAAGATTTTGTCTATGAGCCAGGACAGTTTTCTATTCGAGGAGGGATTATCGATATATTTTCATTTGGTAATGAGTGGCCCTATCGGGTAGAGCTCTTTGATGAGGAGGTAGAGAGCATCCGTCTCTTTAATCCGACGACGCAGCTCTCGCTTAAGAATATCGCCAAGGTGGCCATTATCCCCAATGTGAGTAATCGCTTCTCTCAGGATCAGAAGATTTCTCTATTCAAGGTCTTTCCTAAAGATGCTTGCCTCTGGATCAAGGATGTCGATATGCTTGTGGAAAAGTTGTCAGCTTGCAAAGAAAAAGCGGCCGCCTATGCGGAGCAGATCAAGCACAGCGATGACGAAGATCTTAAGAAAATTCTCGATGACCGAGCTTTTATTCTGCCAGAAACAGTTATCGGAGAGATGGATGGGCACGATGTATTGATGCTCAAAGCAGGAGCTGTCAATGTTCAGATAGAAGAGGAAATAGTGTTTACCGCTAGCCCACAACCGAGCTTCAATAAAAATTTCAAGTTACTGCTCGAAGATCTAGAGAAGACAGATAAGGAAGGTATAGAAACTTTTATTCTGACAGAAAATAATCGCCAGATAGAAAGATTCTATAACATCTTCGAGGACCTCGGCGCCAAGGTAGAATTTCATCCTATAGCCAAAGCCATCCACTCAGGCTACATTGATAGGGATCTGAATGTAGCACTATATACAGATCATCAGATCTTTGAGCGATTCCATAGATTTAAACTTAAGAAAGGCTTCACCAAGGAGGCGGCGATGAGCCTACGGATGCTCAAGGAACTCAAGCCAGGAGATTTTGTGACGCATATCGATCACGGCATTGGTCGTTATAGTGGGCTAGAGAAATTGCACATCAATGGCCACGACCAAGAGTCTGTAAGATTGATATATCTCAATAACGATGTCCTCTATGTGGGGATAAACTCTCTGCACAAAATATCACGCTATGTCGGTAAGGAAGGCACACCGCCACGACTCAGTAAGATAGGTGGAGAAGCTTGGAAGAATCTCAAGCGCAAGACCAAAAAGAAAATCAAGGACATCGCCCACGAGCTGATACAGCTGTATGCCAAGCGGAGATCCTCTAAGGGGTTTGCCTTTCCAGAAGATGGGCACTTGCAGAATGAGCTAGAGGCTTCCTTTATCTATGAGGATACGCCAGATCAGTACGAGGCCACTATCGCTGTCAAGGAAGATATGCAGAAGGAGCACCCGATGGACAGGCTTATCTGTGGTGATGTAGGCTTTGGTAAGACAGAGATTGCAGTACGAGCAGCAATGAAAGCTGTGCTAGGGGGCAAGCAGGTGGCCATACTGGTGCCGACGACGATCTTGGCACTACAGCACTATAAGACCTTTGGTGATAGACTCGGCAAGTTTGGTGTCGATGTGGACTATGTCAACAGATTTAGAACAGCTAAGGAAAAAACTGCAATCTATAAGCGACTAGAAGGGGGTCAGTTGGATTTGATAATCGGTACCCACGCTTTGCTCAATAAAAAAGTCCAATTCAAGGACCTTGGCTTACTTGTTATCGATGAGGAACAAAAATTTGGTGTAGCAGCCAAGGAGAAACTCCGAAATCTCAAAGTCAATGTCGATACACTGACCTTAACGGCAACGCCTATACCGAGAACTCTACAGTTTTCATTGATGGCAGCAAGAGATCTCTCTGTGATGCGGACACCACCTCCCAATAGACAAGCCATCCATACGGAGCGCCGAGTGTTTAATGATAAGTTGATTAAGGAGGCGATTTATTATGAGTTTACCAGAGGGGGGCAAGTATTTTTTGTCCACAACAGGGTCAAGAGCTTACCCGATATCGCAGCGATGGTCAAGCGACTTTGTCCTGATCTAGAAGTCAAGATGGCACACGGACAGATGGAGTCTAAGGACTTAGAGAAAACTTTGCTCAGCTTTATAGAGGGGCAGTATGATGTGCTCGTCTGTACCAATATCATAGAGACTGGTCTCGATATCCCCAATGCCAATACCATTATCATCAACAATGCGCAGAACTTTGGGATGAGTGATCTGCACCAGTTGCGTGGTCGTGTCGGCCGATCCAATAAGAAGGCTTACTGCTACCTGTTTGCACCACCTGTATCGACCTTGACGACGGATGCGCGGAAGCGACTCAGGACGCTAGAGGAATTCTCAGACCTCGGGAGTGGTTTTCATATCGCGATGAAAGATTTGGATATCAGAGGCGCAGGAAACCTCTTAGGTGGAGAGCAAAGTGGCTTTATAGCGGACATCGGTTATGAGACCTACCAGAAGATTCTCGAGGAGGCCATCTATGAGTTGAAGGATAATGAGTTCAAGGACTTATTTAAAGAAGAAAAAGAAGAGAAGCGGGCCTGGGTCTATGACGTAGAAGTCGATGCGGATGTCGAGATGTTAATCCCTGATGAGTATATCAATGTCATACAGGAGCGCCTCAATCTCTATAATGAGATGGGCAAGATCAGCAAGGAAGAAGAGCTGATGGCCTTTAAGGCTAAGGTCAAAGATAAATTTGGTCCTATCCCTTTTCAGGTAGAGGAACTCTTTAATGGTATCCGTTGCCGATGGATCTGTAAGGAGATAGGTATAGAGCGGCTGTCGCTTAAGAGCCGTAAGATGCGCTGCTATTTTGTAGCCAATCCGCAATCATCTTTTTACGAGACACCATTTTTTGGTCAGTTGATGGAACACATCAATACCAAGTATGCTGAGCACGGCTTATCCCTTAAGCAATCCGCCAAGTATCTGATTATGTCCAAGGATGGTGTGAATAATCTAAAGTCTTGTCGAAAAATCCTCGAAAACCTACAAGAGGATGTTGCGAAGGCGTTATCTTCCAAGCCTGATGGAGTCGTTCAGTAATACACAATTGGCCTTAGAGACCTTGCCCAAGGTAGACAATCTCGTTTTCCAACCACTGGAGTGGCGCTATCGGACAGTGCTGATCATCATAAGGGTTTTTACTTTACTTGTTGTGGGTGTGCTCATAGGCTTGCTTTTTGTAGGCCACTCTATGGAGCCATTGCCAGAGCAAGCAAGATTCGGTCTGTTTTATGTAGTCCCAGTTATATACCTTCTCTATGTCGTTTGGTCTTATGTGAGTATTACCAAGCGTTTTGCGCATATGGGCTATGCTTTGAGAGAGCAAGATATCCTCTATAGGTCTGGATGGTTGTGGAAGCAGATGACAACTGTACCGTTCAATAGAGTCCAGCATATCAGTATTGACCAAGGCCCAGTCGAGCGCCGCTACACTGTCTCCAGGCTTAAGGTCTTTACTGCGGGAGGAGGCGCAAGCGATCTGGTGATTCCTGGCCTGGACCCGACCACAGCCCATGATATAAAAGAGTTTATTGTAAAAAAGACCTTGGCCAGTGATGAACAGGAATGAGGCCGTAGACTTAGATTTTTCCATCCCGCGTCGCCAGTCTTATGCAGCCATCCTGATGATTGCTTATCGCTTGTATAAGGTCCTCATAAGACAGTTGTTCCCCTTTCTTCTGGTCGTGCTTTTTGGTGGCAGTTCTAAGAAGGGCGATATGCTGATGTACATTGCTGGCGCAGTGGCTCTCTTCGGAGGTATCTACAGTATCATCTCTTTTTTTAAATATTATTTCTATATCAAATCGGACAAACTTATTGTCAAAAAAGGCGTTTTCAAACGGTCAACCTTAGAGATTCCCTTTGATAGAATTCAGTCTATTAATTTTGAGCAAAATCTACTACATAGACTCTTTAATGTCGTCAAGCTCAATATGGACACAGCGGGTAGTGCAGGTAGTGAGCTGCAACTCAATGCGCTCAATCATCAGATGGCTTCGGCCTTAAGTGCACATATCTTAGAAAATCGCAGCACAGAAAGAGCAGCTATCACCAGTGAAGGAGCAGCCATACAGAAAGAGAGGTCACACAAGGAAGTTATATTTCATCTGACCATCCCGCAACTGCTCAAGGTAGGCGTGACAGCCAATCACCTGCGCTCAGGTGGCCTGATTATCTTTTTCTTTTTCTGGATTTGGGATAACCTGACGGAGATGGGCCTGGATGTAGAGGAGCGGATGGAAGACTATGTGCCGACAGAAGAATTATTGGCGGCCAGTCTGATTGCTATCGGTGCGGTGATGGTCTTGTTTGTCATCGTTGCTTTTGTTATCTCTCTGATCAGGACAGTCTTAAAGTATTATGATCTTAAGATGTATCGGCAGAGTGATGATGGGTTTGTTGTAGAGTCAGGATTGCTCAACAGGCGAGAACATGCAGCTAAGGATACCAAGATACAGTTGATGACCTGGTCGCAGAATCTATTGCAGAATTGGGGGAGCATCTATCAGATGAAACTCAACCAAGCCAGTAGCCAAGCGGTCAATGATAAGCGTGCCTTACAGGTGGCGGGTATGACGGCTCAGAATCTTGATCAAGTCGAGCGCTATCTGTTTAAGGAACGGATTGATGAACTGGGTGAAGTGGCGCGCTATGGTGTACATTCTTATTACAGGTATAAAAAAATATTTTGGAGGACAGTGTTTTTTGTTCCACTAATTGGCGGGCTTTATTTTATGGAGAAGCAGACTTTTTTGATCTGTGTCGTCGTGCTGTATCTGATTATGTTGATATCTGCACACTTGAGTTACAAGAAGAAGACTTATGCGCTGAGTGATAACCTTCTACTGATCACTGGAGGCACTTGGGGCAGTTCAGCGACCAAGATGTTATTGCATAAGATGCAAAGTGTGCGCCTCTTGCAGACCCCCTTTCAGCGCAGGCGAGGTTTAGCTAGTTTGGTTCTACATACAGCTTCTGGTGCATTGAGGATTCCAGATATCGCTTATGAGCAATGCTTGACCTTAAAGAATTATCTATTGTACAGAGTAGAGAGCAGTCAAGAAGAATGGCTGTAGGCGGGATTGGGAGGCTCTATTTGGACTTATATGAGGGGCATAAAAAAACCCCGATGATCTAAGATCTCCGGGGCGATAGAATATTTAAGGGTGTTAAAGTCAAAACAAATGTAATTTTAATCTTTGATACAAGGCAACTTATTGGTTCTGATATGTCTAGAAGTTGTCAGATTTTTAGCTGCTTGTACACAATAAGGTAAAATACTTGTCACATCTGATTGATATATGAAACTATTGGTAATTGGTTTTTTGATTTTTCTGGGTTACAGACTCATTATGCCGGCATCCACAGTGGAGGCTATCGACGAGAGAGACTCTCAAGATCTTACAGAAGGAGAATTTACGGACTACGAAGAAGTAAAAGATTAGAATGGACGCTAAGACACGTATTATAGCTTCTAGCAAGAAGTTTCTCCTCGCCATCAAGAGCAGTGGACAGCTCTCTCAGAAAAGCGAAAGAGGAGACGAATCCTTGCAGAACCTCTTAGAAGCTTACCAAAAGAAGTCATTACACATCCTGACCCGACTGGATAGGCCTGTCAGTGGATTGGTGCTGTTTTCTAGGAGTTCTGACTTTACAGCGCATTACCTCAAGGAACAAGCTGCTGGCAGAGTCACTAAGACTTATCTCGCTCTTGTCGAAGGTGTGTGGGATAGCAAGCTTACCGAACTCTCCCACTTCCATTACCATGATAAAAAGCACAAAAAGGCCAGACTCACCACAGACCCTATGCCCGGCAAGTCCGTTTCTGAAGTATCTTTGGACTGTAAGTTGGTCAAGGCACTAGATCGTTATAGTCTCTTAGAAATTTCCCTCAAAAAGGGCCGATTCCACCAGATTAGAGCACAACTAGCAGAGGTAGGTTTTCCTATCAAAGGAGATGTCAAGTATGGCGCTAGACGGGGCAATAAGGACAGAAGTATCCACCTCCACGCCTATAGCATACAATTCAAAGAGCTTAATGCTGGTATGGTCCACTATGAGATTACACCGCCAGTCACCGATAGCCTCTGGAAGGCCGCCACTGAAGCCACCCAGTAAGGTATAAAGGCAGGTATAAAGGCCAAAGGGGTGTCCAGGGTGAAAGGGGTCACTCCTAGACCCCCAAACCCCTCCAGCCTCTGAAGCCTCTACCCCCTCTCCCTCGAAACCTTATCTTTGCCCTCACATTACACACTCACCTTATACTTGTCATATGTCAAAAAAAGTAACAGACGTCAACACACTCGGAGAATTTGGTCTTATAGATCATCTGACTAAAGACTTTCAGCGGCGCAATACGACCACCAAAGTTGGTATCGGAGATGATGCGGCAGTGTTGATGTATGGCGATGCACCCATTGTGGTTTCTACAGATTTGCTCGTAGAAGGGATACATTTTGATCTGATCTACTCGCCACTCAAGCATCTAGGGTATAAGGCCATTGTCGTCAATCTTTCTGATATCTACGCGATGAATGCCCGGCCACATCAGGTGACCGTGTCTATAGCCATCTCTAGCAAGTATTCGGTGGAGGCCTTGGAGCAACTCTATGCAGGGATCAAGGAGGCGTGTAGAATCTATGGTGTAGACTTGGTGGGTGGCGATACGACCTCTTCTCCGCGAGGGATGACCATCAGCGTTACGGCTATCGGTACGACTCAGGAAGAGAAAATCACGTATCGCTCGGGAGCACAAAAAGGAGATATTCTCTGTGTGAGTGGCAATCTAGGAGGCGCTTATCTAGGGTTGCAAATTTTAGAAAGAGAAAAGCAGTTGTATCTCGATAACCCTGGCATACAGCCTGATCTAGAAGAACAGAAGTATGTGCTCGAGCGACAACTTAAGCCCGAGGCTCGTAAGGATATGATAGACCATTTTGATAAAGCTCAGCTGGTGCCGACAGCGATGATTGATGTTTCTGATGGGCTGGCTTCGGACTTGATGCATATCTGCAAGGCCTCAGGGGTGGGCGCTTATATCGAAGAGACTAAGATCCCACTTAACCAAGAGGCGCAGCTATTGGCCTTGAAGTTTCAACTCGATCCTGTTACTACGGCACTTAATGGCGGAGAGGATTATGAACTCTTGTTTACGATAAAGGAAGCAGACCTAGAGAAGATCAGGTTAATGCCGAGCACTTACATTATAGGAGAGATAACAGATGCCAAAGATGGTGTCACACTACACACCAATGGTGGCAATATCCATCCACTAAAGGCGCAGGGCTGGAATCACTTTAAGCAAGAGGAATAAAAGCATACCGAATCGCCCACTTAAGTAGCACTGAAGAATTAAATCTACAAGAGTGAAATTATGCGACACCATACACCTCCTCGTGGACCAGCTTGATAGCTTGTGGAAGATGGACTTCGTCGATAACCAAAGAAATATTTTTTCCTGTAATACTATTGCTGATCAGATGCATCCATATCTTATTTTTCCTCAGGATAGAAATGGCTTTTTCTAGTGAAAAGTTATGTCTCCCGATAATTGCAACAAGACCTACTTCTGTATTGATGTTGATAGAGAGTATGGTGCCCAAGGATAATTCTCGATCAAATTCTTTGCGGAGGAGGCGTCTGGCCTTCTCGGTGTCATCTTCAGAAATTATCAAACCGATACCGTTATCTGTTGAGGCTTGGGTTATCATTTTGACCTTTATGTTTTGACCTTGTAGAGCACTAAATATTCTAGCATCTATGCCGATTTCTGGTGATAATTGATTGCCTTCTATCGTCACTAGAGCAATATCATTTATGCTAGTCACTGCTTTGATGCCTTTTTCTCCTCCGTCTTGATCGATCCTAGTTCCGCTTTTGAGGGGCTCCATAGTAGATCGTATAACCAGGGGTATCTTTGATTTTTTTAAGGGAAGAATAGTTTTGTAGTGTAGTAGTTTCATTCCAAAGGTCGCTAGTTCATTGGCTTCTGTATAGTTCATCTTTTCTATCTTCGATGCATTAGAAACCTTGGAAGGGTCTGCACTGTAGATGCCATCTATATCTGTCCAATTTTGCACCTCAGTGGCATGCAAAAAACTGGCAAATAAGGAAGCACTGTAATTACTTCCATTTCTGCCTAGCGTGATGGGTTCCCCATCTTGGTTGCTCGCGATATACCCTGTTATAACTGGAATACTGTCAGGATCTAGGGATTCGAATTTTTTTAATGTCGCTTCTTTGCTTTGTAACAGATTGATCTCGTATCTACTGTCCACCTCGTCACAGATAAGACAATCTCTCGCATCTACGACTTCTGCTTTGTGATTGTTATGCTTGAGTAGAGCTGCAATAATGGTAGCGGAGATAAGTTCTCCATATATGAGGACCTTGTCTTGTGCGACATCAGATTTTAGTCTAAGAGTCTTTATGGCCAGTAGAATGTTATTTAATCGGCTTAGTTCTGTTTCGATATTTACTTCAGCTATTTCTTCTATATCTTGTTTGGAGTAGTTGATAAAATCGTCAAAATAACTGGAATAATCCAGGCCATTTTTAGCAAGATTATATAATTCGATGAGCTTGTCTGTGGTCTTGCCTCTTGCAGAGACAACGATTGCTACAGGATTCTTTTGTGATTCTGACTGTATGATATTGAGCAGATTAGCGATGGGCTTAGCGCCGTAGAGTGAGCTGCCTCCAAACTTGAGGAGAGTTCTTTTCTTAAAACCAGAATTTGTGTTTTTGTAGAACTTTTCAATGCTATCTTGTATCTTTTGATGTTCCATTAAGAAGCCATCGTGCCCATACTTAGAGTTTATTTCAGAGAAGTAGGCTTTAGGTAGATGGCTCGCCAAAAATTTTTGAGAAGCGATCGGCACTAGAAGATCCGTCGTAAATCCTATGATCAGCGTTGGGATGGAGATACTTTGCAGCGCTTTTACTTCACCTCCCCGCTTTCTACCTATATTATGTGAGTCGATACACTTGGTCAAGTAGTAGAGACACAGTGAGTCGAATCTCTTGCTGAATTTGTCTCCTTTGTATTTTATGTAGCTAGAGGCTTTATAGGCATCTAGGGTATACTCTTCGTCAGTTTGATCCTTGATCAATATTTCGCTGGTTCTATAGGTCAGTAGGCCTAGTGCTCTAGCTGCTTTGAGGCCTTCGACACCGCCTCCTTCTTCGCCAAAGCTGGCGTCAGCTTTCAGTGCCATCCTTTGTGCTTCGTGTACTGCGATACCCCAGGCAGACTCTCGAGAACTAGAGGCTAGTAGGATCATATGATGAATAGACCCGGGAAAGCTATAAGAAAATTCTAGAGCTTGATACCCTCCAAAAGAACCCCCTATAACGGTGTGAATAGCGTCTATGCCCAAGGATTTTGCTAAGTGCAGATACGTTTTGACAAGGTCTCTAATTGTAAACTGTGGGAAGCTAAAGTCTAGTGGGCGGCTAGAGCCATATGGGGAGCCTATACAGTTGGCACAGATGATAAAGTGAGATTCTGGATTGAATAACTTTTCTTGACCGAATAGGCCAGACCACCACGTAGGGACGTCCGTATCTCCAGAAATAGCATGGAATACCCAGATGACGTTTGACTTGTCCTCGTTCAGTTGACCAAAGGTCTGGTAAGCTATTTTTAAGTCGCTTATCTTTTTCTGAGACTCGAGTTGGAGTTCTTTTATTTTAAATGTTTTCATTTGCTTTTTTTAACGATTGATCAATATCTGCTATCAGGTCATCTACGTGTTCTAGCCCCACCGATAGTCTGATGAAGTTGGGGTTTATGCCAGCCTCTTTTTGTTGTTCTGCATTAAGTTTAGAGTGAGTAGTAGAGGCAGGGTGTGTGGCTATGGATCTAGAATCTCCTAAGTTGGCGGTGAGGCTGTGCAGTTTTAGATTGTTGAGAAATCGGAATGCCATAGAGGCTTCTCCCTTAAAATTAAAACCGACTATGCCTCCGCCCAATTCCATCTGTTGTCGAGCTAGGTCATAGTCCTCCATACTTTCTAGAAATGGATAATAGACTTTATCTATAACTGGATTATTTTCGAGCCAGGTCGCTATGGCCATAGCATTGTGACAGTGTCTTTCCATTCTGATGGCGAGAGTCTCTAGGCTTTTGGATAGGATCCAGGCATTGAAGGGTGAAAGACAACCGCCTGTCCTGCGTAGAAATTCGTAACAGGGGTGTATGTGTTCTGAACTTCCTAGGATAGCGCCACCCAATACTCTTCCTTGTCCATCGATGTATTTTGTAGCAGAGTGGATAGATATATCAATACCGAAATCTGATGGCTTCTGTAAGTACGGTGTAGCAAAGCAATTATCGACAATCGAGATGATACCGTTGGCTTTACATAACTTAGAGATATAGCTGAGGTCAGCAATCTTAAGTGTCGGATTAGAGGGTGTCTCTAAGTAGAGCAGTTTTGTGTTTGTCCTAACAGACTGAGCCCAAGCCTCCTTGTCTTCTAGATCTACCAGTGTGTAGGATACACCCATTTTGGGAAGGATCTTCTGTATAATGTATAGCGTATTGCCAAAGGAATTTTTGGAGGCTATAATGTGATCTCCCTGCTCTAGGAATGACACCAAGCTAGCATATACTGCGGCCATTCCAGATGCTGTAGCTACGCCATCTTCGTAATTTTCTAAGGCGCACAGCTTTTTTATAAATTCGTCTGTGTTGGGATTACTGAATCTAGAGTATAGATTACCTTCCTGAGTCCCTTTAAATAAAGCAGAGCCGTGTTCTGCATTTTCGAAGGTAAAACTGGAGGTGAGGTACAGCGGCACAGAATGTTCCCGGTGGCTAGAGGCCTGTGCCTGCGTACGTATAGATAGCGTTTCGAAGTGTTTGTTTTCCATTAGTTGATATTGTGAAATCAAGAATGGAAGAAGTAACGGCCTTAGTATAATACTTGGTAAACGTCTTTATTGGTCATCTTTCTCTTCAATAATATATGAGAAGAGGTGGAATTAGCACCATTGTCAAAGGAGTGACTGGTTGCTAAGGTGTCTTAGGGCCATATCCCTCAACCTTTCTTGATAAGTAATAAATAAAAGAACTTTTGACAAAGCTAGACTATTGTAATCCATCAAGTCAGCTGTTCTATGGCATTTAACATTTACTTAGGACGTCAGCTTTCATAATACCTTGGCCCAAAGTATGGTAGTCGATATATATAACTTATTGATACAGAGTAGTGCAGGGCCATTAATTGTGTCAGACATCAGCCACTTGGTCTATCTTAACGCTTGTCGTCATAGTAGTCTATTTACTTTTGTGAGTCAGGGTGTGATATTTTATCACCGTTCAATTTTTCCTAAATGCATTATCCGCGATTAGTAGTACTCCTTTGTATGCTATGGGCCATATCCAGTTGTGTTCCCGATGACTTGACTGAGCAACAGATAGTACAATCCGAACTCGTAGGTCATTGGGATGTGACCACTTTATCAGGACTGATGTTTGTAGAATTTACCCCAGACAATAGGGTCTTGATACACGATAGGGGAGCTCTAGGCCCTAGAGACCAATCAGCCTTTTATTTTCAAGATTATGCCTTTACTGATCACAAGACGATAGAGGGCTTGCCCGATAATAGTAGAATGACGGCGATTACAGTCCTCGGCGACCAACTTTCTTTTGTTTTGGAAAATCCCTCGACTGGATACCGTCTCCAGTACTTCGGTGAGCGGGTAGAAAAAATATCTCAAGATGCCTACACACAATTGCTCAGCAAAACTTGGGTAACGGTAGAGGAAAATGGTATTCCATTGCAAGAAGCTGACCAGAAGCTGTCTTACTTTTCTAATACAGGCTTGTTTATGATCAAGGAAAAACAAGAGAAGGATATCTCTTTATTTGCTTGGCAGTGGAC
Source organism: uncultured Saprospiraceae bacterium (assembly GCA_937929835.1). Taxonomy (GTDB): domain Bacteria; phylum Bacteroidota; class Bacteroidia; order Chitinophagales; family Saprospiraceae; genus RFSX01. Next base: position 12,889 of record CALFUU010000106.1, read on the forward strand.
CACCGAAAATCAAATTTGTTATACAGAGTATCAGAGGCCGCGCCTCTTGCCCGATCCTATCTGTATGTCTTTTGTTACTCTAAGCGAAGACATCGTAGAATTCGTTGTCGATCGCAATCTTATAAAGCTGGAGCCGACTGTCGAGTTTTAGCGTTCTTTTAGAACAAGTAATCATCCGCAGAGGCCAATACACCTTCTTCTGGTACACGGGTAAACTTTGGACGCTTCAGGATGCTGATTTTCTTTCTGAGGTTGATTTTTTCTCCAGGTAGAGGTTGTGCATCTCGAGGGATTCTATTCCGCAATCTTAGACTGGTTTCTTCGAGCTCATAGGCCTTAGCAATAGAAGCTAGTGATTCACCTTCCGCTACACGATGGGTCTTTGCGGAGGCGAGTCGCGCTTTGGAAAAATGCCTGACGGAGTTTTTCCTTTTACTGCTCCGATTAGACCTGGATTTTTTCTCTGCTGAGGCGAGGACAGTAGCGGGTGGCGTTGGATCAGTTTGCGTCCCTTTATTATGGTGTGTTGACTGGGATTTTCTTGTAGACCCCTCGTCCGCAATGATGACAGCCTCTTTGTCATCGTATCTAAAGAGCTGGTACTTCTCTATCACGTCGATAAGCTTGTGGGCATATTTGGGGTCCGTGGCATAGCCTGCTTTTTTGAGCCCGTGCGCCCAGCTGTAATAATCTATGTGTGCTAGTTCGAACAAGCTGCTGTATCTTCTCTGTGTGGTAAGAAAATCACTGTGAGCGATATAAGACTCGTGTGGAGAGCCAAACTTCCTGAAGCAACTCTTGATGAGCTTGCCGTTTTTATAATCATCGTCTTTTCTGTAGTGGGTCGGTCCTGTCCAGCCACCATTACACTTGATCCCAAAGTGATTGTTGGCTTCCCTAGAGAGCGTACTCTGCCCGGCCCCAGACTCTACGAGGCCCTGAGCCAACTTGATACTGGCTGGGATACCTGTCCTGTCCATCTCTGAGATGGCAATATCCTTGTACTGCTCTATATAGGCGACGCTGGCATTGGGCTTTTCTTGCGCTATTAAGGTGCTGCAGAAGAGCAGTGTGATGAGGATTTGGGATAGATTCTTCACATTACAGGTTTTTGTCATATGTTCTTAGTTCAAAAACAGTGCCTTTATTGAAGGGGGAAGTCTACGTTGAACGCAAATAGGGGATGGGTAGTATATCAACCCTTGTGCTAGAGGGCTAAAATAGAGGTGAAGATCTAAAAGGGGTGAAGCTCAACAGGCTCCTTAAGTACTCCAAGTAGCATCAGAGTGGCGCAAGGCGGGAATAGGCTTGCGCATTTCGAGACCGAACAAAAACTGCAGACTTATAAGCTATTCAGATGACTCAGATGTATTGTTGATGGCTACTGAAGCGGCAGCATTTAGCGGTGATGAGGGGACTGCCCGTAGTAATAGCAATCTGGAGGCTCCTAAGATCACTACACTCTAGTCGAAGAAAAAATAGACTGATCGGATTAACCCAGTGGTATTTCAAAACTCACTGTGGTCCCGCTACCCAACTCTGACTCTAGCGCTAATTGCTTGCCCATATCGTCGACGATGACTTTGCAAGTATCGAGTCCGATGCCGTGACCTTCTACAGGGCTATGATTGCTCGCTCGCTTAAATGGGAGTAAGACGGTCTTCATATCCTCCATCGAGATACCTATGCCATTGTCCATAATTTTTACCAACACATCCTTTTCTAAGAGTTCAAAAGTCACTTTCACAAAAGCGTCTTTGTTTTTGTCAGAGTACTTGATGCCATTAGAGATAATATTTTGGAACAGCTGCTTGAGCAAAGCTTTGTACCCAAAGACTTGTACGTCTATAGCAGGTTTGATTAGTTTGACAGCTCGTGACTGTAAATCATCAAAGAGTAAGATTTCTATGTTATCTATGAGGTTTGATATAGAAACTTTTTCTGGGTGCACATCACCTTTGAGATCGGCTATTTGCAGTATGTTATCTACCATACGATCTACTTCTGTTATAGAAGAATTGATGTACTCAAAGTAATTGGTATGGCCTTGAGTGGTCTCTTGCGCCTTTCCTCTTTGGATCATTTGACTGAATATCTTTATAGATCTCAGTGGAGCCTTGATGTCATGCGCTATTCTATGTGCAAATTGTGTCAGGTCGTTGTTAGAAATTCTCAGCTTGTCTTTTTGCGTGGCCAGCTCATTTTTTGTGTTGATCACTTCATTTTGCAGATGGGCTAGTTCACCACTCAGGCAATACAAATCTGAACAAGCTGCTGGCTTGAAGTTTTTATTGATTTCTTTTATCAGTCTGATCAGTTGTCTCCTCGCATCCAATAATTGAACAATAATATTTGAAATTAATTCAAGTGATTTGATCTGGCTTAGGTCCAAGCTATCTGGCTTAACATCCATAACACACAGTGCCCCTATGGCAAGGCCTTCGTTGTTGATTAATGGGAAGCCTGCGTAGTAGGTAAAATTTCCTTGTGAGACCTCTAGGTTGGCTGTATCCTTATGACCTTTAAGATTGTTGATAATCGTCGGCTCGTTATTTTTTATTGTAAATTGACAGATCGACTCTCTTCTTTGCAAAGGAAACTCGCTAAGGCCATCTGAGGAAATCACATATTGTTTTTCAGAATCTAAGATTGAGATATAGTTTACTGGAGAGCTTGAAGTTGCTTGCGCCAACTGAATGTAATCTCTCAAGTAAGTTGTGTTCTGATTGAATTCTTCGAATAGGCCATAACTTGAAATCGTATTGTCCAAGTCAGCATTTGTAGTCAGTAAGGAGTGAATCAACATAGGCTATATATTATAGCTTGGAGAGATTCAATTTTTATTCCTTTATCATAGGATCTTTACATTGCTTTTGTAAAGTAGCTGTCACTTTTGATGAAGTGTATGTGGAAAAGACTGAAGTGTTCAACAAGTACGGTAGCTAGGTTAAACAGACTTAGTTGTTGAGGAAATCTGCTACAAGTTGGAACTCTGGTATGTAGACTTTAAAACTACTACCATCCATAAGACGCTTCATAGAGTAGTAACCAGTCATCTTGCCGATAGGTGTGGCGAGAGGGCTCCAAGATGAGTAGTGGTGCATTTCTCCTGGCTTGATGATGGGTTGTTTTCCGATAACGCCAGCTCCACGGACTTCTTTTCTGTCTTGGTTGGCGTCTTTGATGAGCCAGTACCTGGTCATCAACTGGACCTCAAAGGGACTATTGTTTTCTATTTCTACAACATAAGAGAAGGCAAAGTATTGGTTGTGTGGACGAGAGGAGCCTGGCTCATAGTAGGAGGCTATCCTTACCGTTATTCCTTCTGTTGTTTTTGTTTGGGGATTCATTGTTTTGTACCTAACACATGAGACTCCATAATTTGTTCCGCTTCCGCCAAGGTTATTTCCAATTTGTCGTTAAGGAGCACCAAATCAAAGGTGTTGACGAAAAGGAGTTCTTTTTTGATCCTTCTGATACGTTTTTCAAGGGATTTAGGTGTTTCTGTGCCGCGCTTGGTCAGTCGTTGTATCAAGATTCTAAATGAGGGAGGCTTAACAAAAATGACGAGGCATCTATCTCCGTATTTATCCTTGATATTTTGAGCTCCATTGACTTCTATGTCAAAGACAACTTTCTTTCCTTGAGCTTTAATTCTGTCTATTTCAGACTTAAGGGTTCCATAGTACCTGTCTTCATAGACCTCTTCGTATTCTATAAATTCTCCGTCAGCAGCCTTTTGTTTAAACTCTTCTGGAGAGAGGAAGTAGTAGTCTTTTTGTTTTACTTCATTTTCCCTTTTGGGTCGCGTCGTTGCGGATATAGAAAACGACAACTGTTCAGGGTACTTTTTGAGCAAGTGTTTGACGATAGTGGTTTTGCCTGCGCCAGATGGTGCAGTAAAGACAACCATATCATAGCCATTGGAATCTAAGGTAGTATTGGACACAGTTAGAGAATATTGAGGATTTGTTCTTTTAGTTTTTCTAGTTCGTCTTTCATTTTGACAACTAATTGTTGGATTTCACTATGCTGTGCCTTAGCACCTAGGGTATTGATCTCACGGCCGATTTCTTGCCCTACAAAGTTGAGTTTTCTTCCCTTTTGCATCACCTCTTTGTTAATCTCCTCTTTGAAGAATTTGCAGTGCTGGGCTAGTCTTACTTTCTCCTCGTTGATGTCTAGCTTCTCCATATAGAAGAGCAGCTCTTGCTCAAATCTATTGTTGTCGATATTCTCTTCAGCCATATGCTGATTGAGATTTTTCTGGATTCTTGTCTTGACGGTTTCTATTCTGTCTGCCTCATATTTAGACACTTCATCGAGAGCAGCAAGGATATTGGAGACCCGTGTATTAAGGTCTTTTTCTAGGGAGTCTCCCTCAGTCTTTCTGAAGGTATTGAGTTTGTCAACAGCTTCTCCTACCATCGCACTGAGGACAGTCCATTCTTCATCTGTGATTTCTTCTTCGCCTGATTGTACAACGTTGGGTAGTCGGATTAAGGTCTGGAGTACATCTCCAGAGTCTAGGCCGTGAGCAGAAGAGAACTCTTTGAGTTGCTCGTAATATCTGTCCATTGTCGCTCGATTGAGACTAGAACTATCAGCACCGTCAGCAGTTCTGGTTAGATTCACTTCAAATTTGCCGCGGAGACCTTTGTCAAGAATGATTTTTCTGAGTGCTATTTCTTTGTCTCTTAGATTGGTGTTGGACTTGAATCTGATATCAGCATTCTTGCCATTGAGGGACTTTATTTCGATACGATAGGCATCTTGACCGATCTGTCGAGTTGCTTCACCATAACCAGTCATTGAGTATATCATATGCGTATATCTAAATAAGAATTCTAAAACTACAAAAGTGGCTATTTCTGACCACTCAGGGTCCAAAGCTAATATTATTGTCCTATTCTGAGATGAACTTGTTCCTATTTACTTGAAAACGAGACAATTAGCTTATATTGAGGCCAACACAAAAGCCTTATTAAAAAAGGGAGGTAATAATTTCTCGAAATGATAAATTTTGCGAAATTTGCCGTCCGCATAACAAAAATGGTCTCGTAACCACTTTATAATCAATAATTTACGACAAAATGAGGAAAGCTGACTTAGTTGCTGTCATCTCTGACAAGACAGGAGTGCCCAAGGTTGATGTATTAGTAACGCTAGAAGAGTTTTTTAAAGAGGTAAAGTCTTCATTGTCATCTGGCGAGAATGTATACATAAGAGGTTTCGGGTCGTTTGTTATAAAGAAGAGAGCAAAGAAGATAGGGCGGCATATCAAGCAGAATATTGCAATCGAGATTCCAGAGCACTACATCCCTTCATTTAAGCCAGCAAAGGTATTTGTCGATCAAGTAAAGGAAAAGGTCAATGCCCTTCCAGAAGAAGAGACCTCAGATAAAGTAGATTAATAGCGGATGCAGCGGAACCAAGTATTGAGTTTAGGCTTTTTTTTAGCCCTATTTCTAGTCCTCTATCTCGGTTGCGATACCAAATCCAAAGAACATAAGCTTGGAGAAAAGTCTCGAGCTCAAAATTTTGAACGAATAAGTATAGATCGCCTCTTGCGAGAAGGCAGACCTGCTCTACCCGTAGATGCCAGAACGGCACTGATGGATATGGAGCAAGTATTGTCAAGAGCAGAGACAGATAGTATCAAGGTCAAGACGATGAAGTCAATGGCTTCCTTATGGTACGCTAACGATCAGCCCCTCATCTCAGGTCATTATGCTGAGAAGATTGCAGAAGTAGAAAAGTCAGCTAAATCATGGAATATAGCCGGCACGACCTATTCTTTGGCAGCTAAAAAGCTCAAAGATGAAAATGAGCGCTTACACGCCATTGACAAGAGTAGAGCTGCTTTAGAAAATGCCTTATCCATAGATCCCGCCAGCGTGGATTCTAAGATAAACCTAGCACTGACCTACGTAGAAGCGCCTCTGGAGGAGAATCCTATGAAAGGTATACTGATGCTCGTTCAGTTAAATAAAGACTATCCTGATAACATTCCAGTACTGATGCAACTGGGTAGATTATCACTAAATACGGGTCAGATTGATAAAGCAGTTGCTAGATTGACAAAAGTTATTGAACTTCGCCCGTCTTTTAGACAAGCTCATTGCCTACTGGCAGAAGTCTACCGAAAGAAGGGAGACACTGGGCTTGCGGAAAAAGAACAGAATATTTGCGACACATTAAAATAAACTTATATGCCTTGCGGTAAAAAGAGAAAAAGACATAAGATCTCTACTCATAAGAGAAAAAAGAGACTTAGAAAAAACAGACATAAGAAAAAGAAATAGCCAAGTGACCTGACGAGAGTCAGGTCCCTTTCTATTATTTAAAGCACAGGTAGAGGCAGTTTCCCTAATTTCCAAAGTACTTCCGCCTTTTCTGGCCATTCGCTAACTGTCCTGTCTGTAAAAAGAATCAACTTTGGAAAAGGAGTTATTAGTAAAATCAACTCCCACTGAAGTAGAAATTGCATTAATAGAAGATAGGAAGCTCGTAGAGCTTCATACTCAGAAGAACGATACACAGTTCGCCGTCGGTGATATATTCTTGGCGTATACCAAGAGCTTACGACCTGGCCTCAATGCAGCATTTCTAGATGTGGGAATAAGAAAGGATGCCTTTCTGCACTACACCGATCTCGGTCCTCAAATCAAATCTATACAACGGTTTACCAGATTAGCTCTGGAGAATCAGATGTCTGGCTACCTGCTAGAAGGATTTGAGCTACAACCTGAGAACGAAAAGAACGGCAAGATCGATAGGGTCTTCAAGAAGAATCAACCCTGTCTCGTTCAGATACTCAAAGAGCCCATCTCTACGAAGGGGCCTAGACTGACTTGTGAAGTGACCCTCGCTGGACGCTTTATGGTGATGACCCCCTTCAAGAATAATGTGTCGGTCTCCAAGAAGATCACCAATCAAGAAGAACGCAAACGGCTCAAAGTCCTCGTAGAAAGTATCAAGCCTAAGAACTTTGGTATCATCATCAGGACAGCAGCAGAAGGCAAAAAAGTAGCCGATCTACACGATGAGATCAGTGGACTAACAACCAAGTGGCAGACCGTCATCGATGAGTTGGGTAAGTCAAAGAAGCCCAGCAAAGTCCTCAGTGAAGTCGATAAGACCAAGGGTCTTCTCAGAGATGTGATGAACGACTCGTTCAATAAGATAATCGTTGATGACCAAGACCTCTATGATAGTGCTAAGAGCTATCTGCAGAGTGTCGCACCCGAGAAAGTCAAAATCCTCTCTAAGTACAAGGGCAAGCGCCCACTCTTTGAGAGTTACGGCGTCCATAAGCAGATCAAGTCGAGCTTCAGCAAGACACCGACAATGTCTAGTGGGGCCTATCTCGTGATAGAGCCGACAGAAGCGATGCACGTTATAGATGTCAACAGTGGTCCTAAGTCCCATAACAAAGATCAGGAGACAGGTGCCCTCAAAGTCAATATAGAGGCAGCAAAGGAAATAGCGAGGCAGCTACGACTCCGAGATCTCGGTGGGCTGATCATCATTGACTTTATCGATATGCGTAATAAGGAGAACAAAAACATTCTCTACTCGCGGATGAAGGAATATATGTCTGGCGATCGCGCACAGCATACCATCTTGCCGCTGAGTAAGTTTGGACTCATACAGATCACGCGACAACGGGTCAAGCCAGAACTCAAGATCAATACAATGGAGGCCTGCCCTTCTTGTAAGGGTTCAGGAAAAATAGAACCTGCACAGCTATTGCCAGATGAGATAGAGCGCCACTTGAAATTTATCGTAGAGACCTATCCCAATACCAAGATCACGCTAAAGGTCAACCCTCTCTTACATACCTACTTTAAGAAAGGGCTTATCACCAAGCAAATGCGCTGGTATATGAATTATAAGAAGTGGATTACCTTGATCGCAGACCAAGAACTACACCTGACCAATTATAAGTTCTATAATAAATTTGACGATGAGATTCGTCTAGGTGTTGAGTAGCTTTTACGAAGTAAGACAACAACAAATAATAAAAACAAACCGAATCACCCACTTAGGTAACACTGAAAAGATTAATCTACGAAAAGTGAAACTTAGCCTCAGGCCTCTTTCATTTTAGGTTATAAAGGCTAGAATTCCGTTAAGAACGGGCTTGTGTTTGAGCCGTAGGCGAGTTTAAGACCGTTTAGGAATTGTAGTTTTTAGAACCGTTAAGAAATGAAATAAGCCTTGAATTTTTTGTTTCGTTTTTGTTTCAAGACAAAAATGAAAGCCCGCCGGCGAGGCAAATGACTAATTGCTT
>CALFUU010000107.1 GCA_937929835.1 uncultured Saprospiraceae bacterium
TTATATATGCATGTCAAGGCTTTCGAAGCGATGAATGCTACCGATTCTGTACCGTGCAACATCAAGTTTATGTTTGAAGGGGAGGAAGAAGTAGGCTCAGAGCATCTGGAAGCTTTCTGTAAGAAGCAGTCTAAAATGCTCAGTTGTGATATGGTGATGATATCAGATACTTCTATTATCGCTAATGACACGCCGAGTGTTACGGTCGGTCTTAGAGGACTCTCGTATGTAGAAGTCGAAGTGACAGGACCTAATAAAGATCTGCATTCAGGCGTCTATGGTGGAGGGGTGACCAATCCCATCAATGCATTGAGCAGTATGATTGCTGACTTACATGATCAGAATGGACACATAACTATACCAGGGTTTTATGATGATGTTATAGAGCTGGGGTCAGGAGAGAGGGCTTCAATCAACAAAGCTCCGTTTGACCTTAGCAAGTATAAAAAAAGCTTAGGCATCCAAGAGGTAAATGGTGAGCGAGATTACACGACGATAGAGAGGACGAGTACGCGACCTACACTAGATGTCAATGGTATCTGGGGCGGGTATATTGGAGAAGGCGCAAAGACTGTCTTGCCCTCCAAGGCCTATGCCAAGATCAGTATGCGATTGGTACCAGATCAACACCCAGATAAGATCACAAAGATGTTCTCGGATCATTTTAAGAAGATAGCACCACCAGGAGTGACAGTTAAAGTAACGCCTCATCACGGCGGCTTTGCAGCTGTGACACCAACCAATACAGTAGAGTATAAGGCTGCCGCAATGGCGATGAAAGAAGGATTTGGAAAAGAACCTATACCTGTACGTGGAGGTGGCAGTATCCCTATAGTGGCTATGTTCGAAAAGGTCTTTGGCGTGAAGTCTATTTTGATGGGATTCGGTCTTAACTCAGATGACATTCATTCGCCCAATGAGCATTATGGATTATTTAACTACTACAAAGGAATAGATACAATACCTTTATTTTTTAAGCATTATTCACAACTGAAATCTGATAAAAGCTAAGCCAAGAGATTCAGTTACAACCTTGATTATGAAAACTTTATTTTTTTTACTTTCTATATTAATATCAATAAACTTATCAGCGCAGATGGATACAACCAGTTATAGTGTAGGTATGATACTAGCCAAAAATCTAATGACCCAAGGTGTCGAAGAATTAGATATGGATGCTGTCACAAAAGGGATGGCGGATATGATGGCTAAAAAAGAGACAGCTGTTACAATGGAGCAAGCAACTTCTAACTTTCAGACATTAATGAGAGAAGCTCAAGGCAATGCCCATAAAGATAACCGCGTAAAAGGAGAAAAATTCCTTGCTGAAAATGGAAAGAGAGCAGAGGTGAAGACAACTGCTTCGGGCCTTCAGTATGAGGTTATCCAAGCTTCAGATTCTACTCAGAAACCTTCATTATCAGACAAGGTTAATGTCCATTATCACGGTACTCTTATAGATGGGACAGTATTTGATTCTTCTGTAGAGAGAGGTGAGCCGATATCGTTTCCACTTAATGGTGTCATACAGGGATGGCAAGAAGGCCTCCAGTTGATGACAGTAGGATCTAAGTATAGACTCTACATTCCATATAATCTGGCCTATGGTGAGAGAGCAGCTGGCCCAACCATTGCTCCTTTTTCGGCACTTATTTTTGATGTAACCTTGCTGGAAATCCAGTAATCCAATCATATACAAGAAAAGGAGTACCAAGTTATTATTGGTGCTCCTTTTTTATTTTTGTACTACTTGTCCCAAAAATTCCACTAACACTAACAAGATGGTTTTTGATATCATTTCCGCTGTTCCTGAGTTGCTAGAGAGCCCCTTCTCCCATTCTATAATGAAGCGGGCCATAGACAAAGGTCTTATGGAAATTAACATCATCAATCTCAGAGATTACGGATTAGGACCACACAGACAGATCGATGATTATATGTATGGCGGCGGGGCTGGAATGGTGATGATGGTAGAGCCCTTGGACAATTGTATCACAGAGTTAAAGGCCAAGCACACTTATGATGAGATCATCTTTCTCACACCTGATGGGACAACTTATGATCAGAAGATGGCCAATAGATTGTCTCTACAGAAGAGGATACTGCTCATCTTAGGACACTACAAAGGCATCGACCAACGCATAAGAGATACGCATGTCACAATGGAATTATCTATAGGAGATTATGTGCTGTCAGGAGGAGAATTGCCCGCGGCTGTTCTTGTAGATTCTATTGGAAGGTTGTTGCCAGGCGTACTGAGTGATGCCGCTTCTGCCTTGAGTGATAGTCATCAAGACAATTTATTGGCACCACCGGTATACTCTAGACCTGCCGAGTACAAAGGAGAAGTGGTGCCAGAAGTATTGCTCTCAGGACACGATAAAAATATCGAGGAGTGGCGGTATGCCCAAGCTGAGCAAAAGACTAAAGAACGCCGACCTGATCTATTGGATAAGGAATAATGTGGTCCTATCTTTTAGTAGTGAAACAACATCACGCCATACAAAATTATCCCTCTTAGTATCAAGGTCCCATCGAGAGCACCACTGAAATAATAATCTGAGGTCTTTCCTTTGCTTACTCTCAATAATGCAAAAGTCAATAGGTGGATAATCCCAATAGCAAGTAGCCACTCTATACGTAAGCCTGCCACTATTCCTGCTCCACTCACCAACGCCAAGCACAGACACAACCAGCCCATACCCAAAAGAAGGTAAGCCAAGTTATACGCCTTATTAATGCCGAGAAGTTGAGGTATGGTTTTCAAGCCACCATCTATACCTAAATCTCTAACATCAAAGGGAATAGTTATGGCAACCATAAAGCACATTTTTTCCATAAACACGAAAGCTAACGGCACACTAATTCCTTGGTGTAGAAGGATGGGTAGTACTGACAACCCTGACCAAACTATGGCGATGAGCACGATCTTTATATAATGAAGGTCTCGCAGCCTAGCACCACCAAGGAAGGGTAGTGTATAGAGGATAGAGACTACTCCCAAGGGTAATAGGCTGAGTATCACCAACAATGACAACTGAGGAAGAAGCCATAGCATACCTACTAAAGAAATGGCTGTATAGATATGAAGATGATGTCGGTACTTCTTGATGACCTGGAAGCGTCCTTGTTCTGAGACGACTGCCAGCTTTTTGATGCCTATGATTCTGTGTGTAGAATAGATCAACACTGTAGCCAGAAATACAAATCCCAAGTAGACGGCATCTACATCTTGTCCAAGTAACCAGAATCCCTCTACTGTAAATAACACTGCACCACAAGCAATGTGTAGACTGCTGTAGATATAAAAATTGAGCAGCTTTTCAATCCAGGAATATTCTTTATTTAAAATTTGAAATACTTGAAATCGTGATTTTTCTTGATACTCATTAATGTCTGATAGATCAACAGCGTTACATTGGTTATGTCATCTTGATGTGCCATCTCCACAGTTGTATGCATATATTTCAGTGGAAGAGAAATCAATGCAGAAGCTACACCATTGTTAGAGTAGGCAAAGGCGTCTGTATCAGTTCCGGTACTTCTACTAGAAGCAGACCGTTGGAATGGGATCTTGCTTTTGTCTGCTGCTTTTTCTATGAGCTTTATCAACTTGTTGTGTACTGCTGGCGCATAGGTCAGGACTGGCCCTAGGCCGGCTTTCTGGTCACCTTGCTCTACCGCTTTCATCAGGGGTGATGACGTGTCATGCGTTACATCCGTTATGATAGCTACATCAGGATTGATTCTGTTAGCGATCATTTCAGCTCCTCTCAGTCCTATTTCCTCTTGGACAGCATTGACGACATAGAGTGTGTACGGCAGTTTCTTTTTATTGCGCTTGATGAGTCTAGCGACTTCAGCGATGCAGAACCCACCCATTTTATTATCCAGGGCTTTTCCTGCATAGTATCTGTCGTTGAGTTTCATCAGGTCATCCTCAAAGGTGATAACACAACCTACGTGGACGCCTAAGCTATCAACTTCTTTCTTATCCTTGGCACCGACATCGATAAAGATATTCTCTAGCTTAGGAGACAGATTGGCGTCTTTGCCTCTTCTTACGTGTATCGCTGGCCACCCAAATACCCCTTTGACGATGCCTTTTGGCGTGTGGATATTGACTCTTTTGGAGGGGGCTATAATATGATCACTACCTCCATTTCTGATGACATGGATATATCCATCTTCAGAGATGTGGTTGACATACCAAGCTATCTCATCGGCGTGTGCTTCTATAACGACTTTGTAGGGTTGTCCTGGGTTGATGATACCATAGGCTGTACCATAAGTATCTAGTTCTACTTGATCGACGTATTTCTTTATGTAGTCTACCCACACTTGCTGACCTTCCCATTCAAAGCCTGTAGGCGATGTTGAATTGAGATACTTGTAAAGAAATTTTTCTGAATCTTTAGTTATGACTTTCATAGCATTATTGTGCCTTTTTTGACCAGGCTTCAGGGTCTTTATTCCAATCTTCTAATAGAGATTTTTCCTCTGCCGTAATATAATTACTTAGTTCCGCTTCATCTAGCAACACGCGATAATTGGTTAATGTCTCCAGCGGAATTTTATTGTTATTGAATACTTGCTTGGACTTATCTAACCCGTAGGTAAATAGAGCCAGCACGCCTATCACTTCTGCACCTGCATCTCTCAGTGCGGCACACGCTGCTATACTACTCATTCCCGTGGAGATGAGATCTTCTATAACGAGTACGCGGGCGCCGGGCTTGAGCTCTCCTTCGATTTTGTTTTGTCTGCCGTGTGCTTTCGATTTGGATCGCACATAGATAAAAGGCTTACCCGCTGCATCTGCTAGCAAGGCACCGTGTGGAATACCAGCTGTTGCCACACCGGCAATCACATCCGCTTCACCAAATGCCCATAGTTTATCATTGAGGCTTTGTTTGATAAAATCTCTAATTTCGGGGTGAGATAAGGTGATGCGATTGTCACAATAGATAGGCGATTTGAGCCCAGATGCCCAAGTAAAAGGCTTGGTCGGACTGAGTTTTATTGCCTTGATTTTCAGAAGTTTAGCGGCAATTAAAGAAGCTACTGTGCTCATTAATTTATTTAAGATTCCAAATGTACAAAATATACATCAACGGTAACTTACTGATACTAGCTGGGGAGGACGAGATTCATAATAAAGTTTCGACCAAGACAAGTCTGATAGCACCGTATACGGGTAAGACCAAGATGCTGCTTTCTTATATCGATATGCTGGAGAAGACAGATCGTTTCGATAAGATAGTTCTGTATTCTAGTCGACCTAAGAAATTGGTCAAAGACCTGGAGTCCTTATATACTGTTGTCAAAGCTGCGGGTGGGGCAGTTAGAGAAGAATCTGGCAAGATTCTGATGATATTCAGAAGAGGTCACTGGGACCTACCCAAGGGTAAACTTGATAAAGGCGAAAAGAAAAAAGCCGCTGCAATTAGAGAAGTAGAGGAGGAGACTGGGATAAATGGGGTTGTGCTCAAGAAAAAGATATTGACAACAAGACATAGTTATAGATTGAAAAACGGCCAGAGGGCACTGAAAAAGACGTACTGGTACAACATGGAGGCACCACATCAGAAATTGACACCCCAAATAGATGAGGATATAGTGAAAGCAGAATGGCATGATCTCTCAGGTGGCTATGATTACCAAGAGCCTATTTTTAAGAATATATCAGATGTCTTAAATCAGATCGGCGTAAGCAAAAAATATTAGATAAATTTTTAATATAATACTGTTTTAGGTTATAGGATTAAGTAATTTTGCCTTCAATTGATGTATATCAGTTCATTCTATTACACATGATAAAGTTTGTGTTAAATGCTCAGCAGAAGAAGTGTTCGTGTTAAGGTTATGCAGTTCCTCTACTCTCTCGATAGAGATGAGACCCTAACGACCAAGGAAGTTGTAAAGGCATACACGGACAACATAGATGACAGTTATGAATTGTTCTTGTTTTCTATCTATGTCCTTTACAGAATTACAGAGCGGGCTCTAGAAGATACCAAAAAGAGGAAAGCCAAGCACTTACCCAATGATTACGACAAGTCCTTTAAGGCAAAGCTCTTCACAAATCCTCTAATTCAGGATATACACGAGAATAAGGTACTTCAAAAGAAATTCGAAACACTCAAGTTCGAATCAAAAGTCAACGAAGATTATATCCAGAAAATCTATGATGCCTTCTCTAAAGAGACTGCTTACAAGGAGTTTATTGCTAGTGAGGAGACAAATGAAACAACCTTAGAGCTACTTCTAGAGTTTTTTAGATTTAATAGACAGAATGATTTCTTCAATGAAATTATGGAAGACAACTACTTCAATTGGGTAGATGATAAGTCCCTGATTGTCGGTTCTGTCAAGAAATACCTCAAGGCTCTACCCTCTGATAATAATGCTTCCTTCAAGGATTTCTTTCCTGAAGATGAGACTGTCAAAGAATTTGGTCTGAATCTTCTCAAGAAGACCATAAAGGGTAAGAAAGATATAATGGGCCACATCGTACCTGTCCTCGAAAATTGGGATAGCGAAAGATTGGCAGTTGTGGATACCATACTCCTACAAATGGCTATCTGCGAATTTCTTGATTTTCCAACGATCCCTGGTAAGGTTACGATGAACGAATACGTAGAGCTCGCCAAGAATTACAGCACTGTAAAAAGCAAAGAATTTGTTAACGGTGTCCTTGATAAGTTACTCAAGGATATGACAGAAGCTGGTAAAATCGTCAAAGAAGGAAGAGGCTTAGAGCAGGATTCTTAAAGAATAGTGTTAAAAAAGCTCGATTTCTATGCTTTTCTGAGCACAAATCTCATAAATCGGTGTTTCTACGGGTTATATGATTCATATTTAAGGCTCATATTACCGAACATATCAATCTAATTAGCTTTAATATTGTTAATTAAGTTTTAGTATTAAGAAATTTTGTTATGCATAAGATAACACTGACGGCTATAATCATTCTTCTATTTGGCTTTGTGGGCCTATCTGCCCAGACTGTTGTATTGATTAATGGCGTGCCTACTAAGGTTAAGCTCAATGGCTCAGAAATAGTCAAAGTATTGGGTGTAGAGAACAACTATCTAGCAGGTTATGCTACAAGTCAGAACGAGTTTCAGACTGTAGATCCGACAGATCCCACCTCTGCTCCCACTGTGGCCTCAGCTGATACTAACCCTACGACCAGATCAGCTTCTAACGCAAGTAGCCCAGCTACAACGCAGAGTAGTAATAGCGCGACGACCGCGTTTAGCGGCAATTATTTCAAATTTGATAGAAATTCAGCCTTGTTGTCTCAATTATCTATTAATGAGATAAAAGACTATGCAAAGAAGATTACCTCGGGCCAAGCCTCTTCTGTAATACTACAATCCTTTTACAGGACAAATAGTCTAAGAAGTGAGCAGCTGGTCAAGAACAGATTAGATGCCTGTAAGAAGTACTTTGAACTAAATGGCGTTAGTGCTTCAGCAATTACAACAGAATCTATAGCCAACGACAGACAATCAGATAAAGTGTCTATAACTCTGCAATAAGCATATAAGATATAAGTCATTCAAAGCCAAGGAGTTATGCTTCTTGGCTTTTTTTATTTCATCCTAATCTAGACTTACTTCAATGTGTATATTTACACCGATTATGGAGAAAGTCATCATTCTTGATTTCGGGTCACAATACACTCAGCTGATAGCTAGAAGATTACGAGAGTTACACGTCTATTCTGAGATACATCCTTACAATACGGACATAGATTTTAGTGCTGTTGATATCAAAGGCGTAATTCTATCGGGTAGTCCATTTTCCGTCAATGATCCGAAGGCGCTCCACAGAGATATCGCCTCTATTCTGGATCACAAGCCTGCCCTCGGTATATGCTATGGAGCACAGCTAACGGCTAAGCAATTCGGCGGATCGGTAGAGCGATCTGACAAAAGAGAATATGGCAAAGCCACCATCAGAGTCAAAGAAAGAGACCCCTTATTAGACGGTGTAGAGCAGGAGTCGCAAGTCTGGATGTCACACGGTGATAGTATAAAGCAGCTGCCCCAAGGCTTTACCCTACTAGCCGACACGAAGTCTATTCCAGTGGCTGCTTACAAGTCTGACGAGGGTAGATTTCAGAACCCGATCAGGTGTATACAATTTCATCCAGAGGTGACGCATACGCTTGAGGGTAGCAAACTATTAGAGAATTTTATAGTCAAAATAGCGGGATGTAGTCAAGATTGGACACCAGACTCTTTTATCGATTCCACAGTAGCTCAGATTCGAGAGACTGTCGGTACGGATCAGGTCATATTGGGGTTGTCGGGTGGAGTAGACTCTTCAGTGGCAGCACTATTGATTCAGAAGGCTGTCGGGGATCAACTTACTGGCATCTTTGTCAATAATGGTCTATTGCGACAGGGTGAATTCCAGGAAGTACTAGCGGCTTATGACACCCTTGGGCTAAAGGTCAAAGGCGTAGATGCATCCGATCAATTTCTGGACGAACTTGAAGGTGTCTCTGATCCAGAAGAAAAGCGTAAAGTGATCGGGCGGGTGTTCATAGAAGTGTTTGAGGCGGAAGCCAAAAAGATGAAAGAGGTCAAGTGGCTAGCCCAAGGTACGATCTACCCTGATGTAATCGAATCTGTCTCCGTCAAAGGCCCCTCCGCCACTATCAAG
Source organism: uncultured Saprospiraceae bacterium (assembly GCA_937929835.1). Taxonomy (GTDB): domain Bacteria; phylum Bacteroidota; class Bacteroidia; order Chitinophagales; family Saprospiraceae; genus RFSX01. Next base: position 8,680 of record CALFUU010000107.1, read on the forward strand.
TCGCATCACAATGTTGGCGGTTTGCCAGATAAATTAGATTTAAAACTAGTGGAGCCACTCAGAACGCTATTCAAAGATGAAGTCAGAACTGTGGGCAGAACCCTAGGGCTTCCTTCTGAGTTTGTGCAGCGTCATCCATTTCCAGGGCCTGGGATGGCCATCAGAGTACTTGGAGAAATTACAAGAGAAAAACTCAGTCTCAATCAAGCCGCAGACCACATATACATCAGTAAGTTGAGATCTTCAGGGTGGTATGATAAGGTATGGCAGGCTGGGACTATACTCCTCCCTGTCAAGTCCGTCGGCGTGATGGGAGATGAAAGAACCTATGAATATACAGTTGCACTCAGAGCAGTCAATTCTAATGATGGAATGACCGCAGAGTGGAGCAATCTACCATACGAGTTATTAGGAGATATTTCTAACAGCATTATCAATCAAGTACAAGGCATAAATAGAGTTGTCTATGACATCAGTACCAAACCACCAGCGACCATTGAATGGGAGTAAATTTCTGACCCTGATAGGGTTTCTCTGCATTCTTATTTTGGCTTCGTGCAACGGGTCCAAGAAAGCTATAGATGATGCCCGTGTCGCTAGACCATCGAGTACAAGAAAGGCAACCCCTCGACAGAACAAGGGTGGAATCGGGAAAGTCGATACCATAAGATGGACAGAGATCGATAGATCTAAGGAGTACGAAAAGACCATCGAGGACCTAGAATTGGACAAAAGAGGACAATACCAAGTGGCCTTACTTTACCCCTTTGGACTAGAAAACAGTAATATATCAGATGCCAATAATCCTAAGTCACGCCTAGGCAGGATGACAGATTATTATGCAGGGACCAAGATGGCACTAAAGCAACTAGAGCAAGAAGAAATTTCCTTAGATGTTAGAGTGTATGACTCGGAGTCGGGCAACTTTGATTCGAAACTACAAGGTTGTCGCAATGCAGATGTCATTATAGGTCCTATGGATAGAGGTCAGCTCAGTACGACAGCCCAGTATGGATTGAATAATGAAATTCCTGTCGTTTCCCCTTGGTTGTCTAGTACCAAGGTCACTAAAAATAATCCTTACTACATACAGTTGAAGCCTAGCCTCAAACGCCATATGGCAAAGATGGTCGAGCACGTTAAAGAGAATTATTCCGACGAGCAAGTTTTCCTTTTGGGTCGGAAAAAGAGAAAGGACCAAGGGATGATGAAGTATATACAGAATGTGGCAGCAGCCATAAACAGAAGCGGTAAAGACAAGACTTTTCAAGAATTCTATATCGAAGAAGATTCACTCATCAATGGTGAGATGGCTTATGATAGTATTTTTTACACAGATAAGACCTCTGTTTTTATATTACCCAATTGGTCATTTGTTGATGATGAGAGTTTTGTCTACAATGCTGTCCGTAAGATGAGTGGGGAGAAAGGACTCAATGATGTTGTCCTATATGGTATGCCGATTCTTTTGGAATCTGATAAAATTAAATTTGAACATTACTCCAATCTCAATATGCGCATAGTCAGGACATCGTACCTTGATAGAGAAGAGGAAGCTGTTAGAGAATTTCGGAAATCTTTCTTTGATAGCTATCAAGGCATCCCCTCAGAAGAAGCCTATAGAGGTTTCGATATGATGATGTTTGTAGGTAGAAGCCTCAATGCCTATGGTAAGAAGTTTCAGTACTTTTTAGATACCTATGAATCTAGTTTGTATCAGACTGAATTTGACGTCCATAAAGTATTTTCAGACTCTGAGAATCAAAGCCTAAATGATATTGAGTACTTGCAGAACGAGCACCTTTATATACTAGAATTTAAAGACAATCACTTCGTCAGAAATTGAGTGATACCCAGATGATTTCAGAAAAGCGACTAGAGAAGTTTGCTCGAGTTGCAGCGTTGAGACAAGATATGACGGTCATTCTTGAGAATGTCCACGACCGCCATAATATCGGTGCGGTCTTGCGTAGCTGTGATGCAGTTGGTATCCAGGAACTTTTTATTTTATACACAGAAAAGCGCCTCCAAGAGCGCCACCTCGATGAGGTCAAGTCTACCTCGACAGGCGTCCGTAAGTGGATGGATGTACATTTTTTTACAGAGATAGAACCTTGCTTTAAGGAAGTCAGAGAACGGTATGATCTGGTGCTCGGCACACATCTCGCTGAGGATAGCAAAGACCTTTATACTTTAGATTTGACAAAAAAGGTGGCCTTACTTTTTGGTAATGAGCACGAAGGCATTTCTAGCGAAGCCCTCACCCATTGTGATGGCAATTTCACGATCCCACAATTTGGAATGGTCGGCTCGCTAAATATTTCAGTGGCCTGCGCAGTTACCATCTACGAAGCCGCTCGACAGAGGAAAGCTGCAGACCTTTACGATATCAATTTTGATGCACAGCCACACAAGCAGCCCCTTTACGATAAGTATGTGGACATCCACAACAAAAGATACGATAGATGAATATCGAAGTCTTCCGCGAGCACTGCTTAATCAAAAATGGAGTAGAGGAGACCTTCCCTTTTGATGAACATACGCTAGTCTTTAAGGTAATGGGTAAGATGTTTGCCCTATTGCCTCTCAACGCTGATACACCCAGAGCCAACCTCAAAGCTGATCCTGATTGGTCAGAAGAATTACGAGAAGCCCATCATCAGATTATTCCTGGCTTTCATATGAATAAGAAACATTGGAATACGGTCCATATCGAAGATGGGCTAGAAGAGGAGCTGATTTATAAGATGATAGATCATTCCTATGACCTAGTCGTCTCCAAGTTACCCCAAAAAGTCAGGACAACACTCCTAGAAAGCTAATGGCAAGATATAAGTACCTTATAGTTGGTCAAGGCCTGGCAGGAACTGTCTTGTCATTTCAACTACATCAAGCTGGAATAACACATATGGTCGTTGATAATGGCCACCACTCCGCATCTACACTAGCCGCTGCAGGTATAATCAATCCCATTACGGGACGCCGTTATGTCAAGAGCTGGATGATAGATGAGCTTCTACCTCTTGCGCTGGATACTTATGCTGCCCTCGAAGAGCTTTTAGAGATAACTCTGGTCACTCGCTCTCCCATAATCAGAACGTTTGAGAATCAAGCCCAAGAGAATCTATGGAACGAATCTACAAGCCGTCCCGGTTATGGCGATTATGTCGGTAGTAGTAAGAATCCTTATGTGCATCACACCCACCCATCTTATGGATACGGCATTATAAATGAGGCCTGTCAGGTACAGGTAGGACAACTGATTATCTCCTATCGAGAATTTTTAATACAACAGGGGAGACTAATTAACCAAGACTTCAATCCAGAAGACCTGCAGTATGATGGTCTCGTGCAGACAGTAGAAGACCACACTTTTGAGCAAGTTATCTTTTGTGAGGGGTACAAAGCGATCCATAATCCTCTATTTAGAGATTTGCCATTCCAGCCTGCTAAGGGAGAATCTTTGATTATAGAGACCGATATCCTGTTACCTCAAGCAATGCTCAGAGATACCGTTTTTGTAGCACCTGCTAGTAAGCAGACTTTTTGGTCTGGAGGAGGTTATGTCTGGGATAAGCTAGACGAAATGCCAACGGAAGACTTTAGATTGCAGTGGATGGGCAAACTACAAGCTATCTGGAAAGGAGAGCTGAAGGTCGTATCACATAAGGCTGGCGTTAGACCCAGTGTCAAAGGTCGCCGCCCACTGATAGGCAGACACTCCAGTTATCACAGAATGATCTTATTTAACGGTATGGGAACCAAGGGGACCTCTCTAGCACCGTATTGGGCCAAGCATCTGATAGAGCATTTAGAATCGGATACAGATCTATCTCAAGAAGTTTCTTTAAATCGTTTTTAACAAATTGGTAACCTTTCCGCTACACAAGACACTAATAGATGAATATTAGCGGACACGAGCCAATCAAAGATGCTTAAGATCAATTTCAACTTCGCCTTATCAGATAAATAAATCATTGTTCATTAGCTAAATACCCATTTTAGAGTCCCTCTGGAGTGGGTTTTTTGTTCTTACCTTAGGTTTCTGTTAATTACTAGGCCTAAATCCTGAAGATTGGAATTATGAAGTCTCCAAATATGTAATTGGTGATGGAATCTCATCCTATTATAAAATCCAGAAAATGAAGTATTTGATGATGATGGTCGCTGGTCTTATTGTAACGCTATCCAGCTTTTCTAGCCTCAGTGGCGATTATGATAAATTATGGAAGTCAGTAGAGAAAAAAGCTGCTAGTCAGCCCAAGCAAGCGCTAGCCTTGGTAGAGGAGATCTACGCGAAGGCACTTCAGGAAAATCGAGACGACCAACTGATCAAGGCCATACTCTATAAGCAGCGATTAAGGGCACAATTTGAAGATAGAGAGCAGGTAGATTATATAATTGAGGCGGAGTCAGAATTGGATAAAATTGATTCAGCCGCAGCTAGGGCAGTGTACTATCACCTCCTAGGCAAAATGTATCATCAATATGGTATGGCCAATCAGTATCGTTTTAGTGGGCGGACTGAAGTGGAGGATGAGAATGGGAATGCGACAGTGTTTAGTTCTTTAGAGAGCATCAAGCAAAAAGCCATAGACTACTTTAAGGCCTCACTAGAAATACCTCTTGAGGGTCAACTCTCATCTATAGTACTTTTGACGGAAAAATATGAAGAGGGCCATTATCTAGAAGCGCTCAATCTAGAACAGCTCATTGCCTTTAGTGCTGTTCGACACTTTAAGGACACACGATCATTAATCAGTTTGCCGACGGATGCCTTTGCTTTTTCGGACAAGCAATTGTTTGATTATGGTTATACCATAGCTGATTCGATTAATACCATAGCTGCTACCAATTATGCTGCTCTAACAATGGCTGTATTCCAGAAGGCTAAAGAGCTGAACGGATTATCAGTTGAGCAAAAAGTGCAACTGGAGATACTCCGATTAGATTTCTTGAGGAACAACTCTGTACTTTCTGATAAGAATAGTCACTATGTGTCTGCTTTAGAGAGGTTGATAGCTCGATTTGAGGGACAGACAGGGGTAGAGCCAGCCTATTGTAAATTAATTTCTCATTACCTCCAAGAAGGAGATAGGACGCGAAATCAAGCGAGTCTATTTGATTATGACCCTTACCAAAAGGCAGCTCAGTTTATTGCACAACTAGAATCTACCCGTCCCGATAAAAAGTATAAGGAGACGATAAATAATTTCAATATCCGGCTCAACCAAGTAGAGGTTTCGTTGAGTATGGAGAAGGTATATGTGCCTTCAGAAAATATTCTAGGTGCACTCCAGTATCGCAACCTGGGTAAGATAAAACTGAAAGTCTATCAGTTGACACCTCAGCAATATGAGCTCTATCTCCAATTGCACAATGACTATAAAAAAATTAAGAAGCATATCGATGATTATGCACTAATAGAGGAGAAGGAATTGACGATTCCTGGTCAGGGAGATAATGGATTTCACTCGACTGAATTCTCTCTGGAGCCCAAAGACTATGGACACTATCTCATCATTGCAGAGGATGAAAAGTCTAAAGTCGGAAAAGCAGTAGTCAATTTTCATATCTCCAACCTAGCGTATGTTGCCAATCAAGGTGGAATCTTCTTTCATTCGGGTTATGTTATGGATAGAACAACAGGTGCACCTCTAGAGGATGTAACTGTTGAGGTGATGCACACTTATTATAGTTCCAGCTCTCGTAAATCTGTGTGGAGACTGCTCGAGTCTGTAAAGACAGATAGTAAGGGTGGCTTCAATCTAACTAAAAAGGATCAGAGATTTGCTTGTAGAATTGTAAATGGTAAGGATGTCTTAGATCTCAGGGATCAGCATTATCAAAGATATCATAGTAACCAGCAGAGCTATTATCAAGTGAGTCTATTTACTGATAGAGCCATCTATCGCCCAGGTCAACTGGTTTACTTTAAGGGCTTGGTTACCGAGATCAAAGAGCAGATTCCCTCCATCGCACCTGACCAAAAGATTGAAGTCATTTTTCGAGATGCCAACTGGCAGGAGATTTCCAAGCAAGCCTTCTTCTCAAATGAATATGGCACCTTTAATGGAACAGTAACGGCTCCAGAGTCTGGACTCAATGGTCGGATGACACTTGAAATGATATTACCGTATTCTAGTAGAAATCGTTATCAACACAATATCAGAGTAGAAGAGTATAAGCGCCCCAAGATTTATGCAGAGTTCGAGAAACTAAAGAACAGTCCAAAACTTGGTGATACAGTCACAGTAGAAGGGCAAGTATTCGCTTTTTCGGGTGCACCTATCAGCTCAGCTAAATACAAATACCGCGTTGAAAAGACCCAAAACAGATGGTATGGATATCGTGCTGGAAGAGGCTTTAGTGGTTATAACCCTTCTGTTCAACAGGTCGCCTTTGGTGAATCAGAAACAGATGAGAATGGCCAATTCTCTATCCAAGTACCCACTACTACTTCCGCACATCGTTATCATAGTTATAGCTATGTCGTACACGTTGATATTGTCGATGCTTCTGGTGAGTCGACCACTGTCAGCAAGAGTATCAACCTTTCTAATAAGGCCTTTAGGCTCGTTATAGGCTGTCCTCAAGAGGGATTTGTTGCTGAGCTAGATAGTCTTTCTGTCAAGTCAATTAATGCCGAAGGGCAGCCTGTAGAGGCGAGTATTTCCTTGTCCTTGGCTCAACTCCCGACTCCAGAAACTTTCAAACGTGATCGGTACTGGAATGTAGATGTAGATCAACCTGTGATGTCGCAATCAGAATTCTCTCAGCTTTTCCCTAAAGATAAATGGACAGAGATTGATCCCGAAGGACAACAAAAGACGACGATATTTTCTAATCAAGCCTACAGTTCTAATAGCAGTCAACTCTTGCAAGATTTAGAGAGTGGTATTTACGAATTGACCATATCTGCGACCAACGCTGATGGGGTAGAAGTAGAAGAAAAGCGCAGAATAGAAATCTCAGAAAAATCAAACAAAGCCCTACCCACAAAAGCAATTTGGACGGGGAAACATCAAGAGAGCTATCAGCCTGAAGATAAACTGGAATGGGACTTAGCCACACCCTTTGGACAGGCTGCTGTCTTGTATAGGATTTATACTAATCAAGGGGATCTTGAAGTCAATTGGAAACGCCTACCGGAGAATGGCCTACTTCAATTTGACATAACCGAGGCACATCGAGGAGGCTTTACGATTGATTTATTTATGGTCAAGGATAACCGTGTCTATGGCGAGAAAATACATATTCAAGTGCCTTGGACCCATAAGGAAATACAAATTAAATACTTAAGCTTTAGAGATAAATTGGAACCGGGTCAAGACGAAGAGTGGACACTGAAGTTTACAGATAAGGAAGGGAAAGCCATCACTGGAGAATTGGCTGCTGCGCTCTACGATGCGAGTTTGGATCAGTTCGCTCCCAACAGTTGGCTAACGGCCTTGTATCCTAATAAGCACGCGTACGGAACTTTCAAAGCGCCTGGTTTTGACATGATGTCTGCTTGGGGTTTGATTACAGATCGCGTCAATTATAGCTATAATTTGTACGGTATCAGTCCTTGGATTATTAGTATACAAGGATACTCAGGACACCACGCCAGAGGAGGACGTCAACATTCTATGATGCGGTCTAAGAGTATAGAGTCAATCTCTGCTGTTTCCTCAGATGATTCTGCTAATGGAGATATATCCATTAGAGGTTCTAGGCCGTCTGCACAAGTGTATTATATCGATGGTGTCCGCGTTGAAGCGGATAAGGCAAGTAGTATGATTCCGAAAATGGATTTAGTAAGTGATAATAATGATAAGGGAGGCTTCCCCGATGATAAAAGAAATGCTGCAGATGATTTTTCGTTAAGAGAGAATCTCAATGAAACAGTCTTCTTCTTTCCTGACGTAGAAATTAACTCTGGAGAAGCCACCCTCTCTTTTAAGATGAATGAAGCGCTGACTAAATGGAATCTGCTGCTCTTTGCCCATAACAAAGAGTTACAGTACACTTTCGATCAAAAGCAAATCATCACCCAAAAGAAACTGATGATAGAGCCACTCCTGCCACGCTTTGTGAGGCAAGGAGATGAGATTATCTTGACGGCCAAGGTGTCTAATTTGACAGAGCAAGCGATAGAAGCCAATAGTGAAATAATTATAGTAGATGCCATAACTGGTCAAGCACTCAATGCCGCCCTTAATGTGTCCACTGCAGTTCCGGTAAGCCTAGCACCAGGTACTTCTGAGATAGTCAATTGGTCCGTAGACCTGCCTAAGGATTTTTTGGCGCCCTTACTTGTGAAGACCCTTGTCCGTGGTGGCCATTATACAGATGGAGAACAGAATGTCTTACCAGTGCTTACTAATCGGAAGCTCGTCACAGAAACGATGCCGATGCATATTGCTGGAGGAGAGACCAAGACCTTTGAGTTCAGGGCCCTCAATAAGCTAGGTAGTACAACCTCTTTGACACCGCATAATTATAATCTTGAGTTTACTTCTAATCCCTCTTGGATAGTCGCTAAGGCTATTCCGCATCTGACCATCGACGCAGACTTTACTTCTACGATTTCTTATGCCAATGCCATCTATGGTAACCTACTGATGCAGCACTTGCTCAAAGAACAGCCTGCGCTCAGAGACGCCATTAGATTATGGAAGGATGAAGACCTGACTAGCGAGTTGGAAAAGAAAGCAGACTTGAAACTCTCCGAGCTGAAGGAGACACCGTGGGTGAGAGCAGCACTAGGCGAGTCAGACCAGATGAGAAAGTTGAAACTCTATCTTGATGATAACTACATCACTCAGCAAGTCAATACCTACCTCAGAAAATTGCAAACTAGACAATTGTCTAACGGTGGCTTCACTTGGATGACTGGTGGTAGAGATAATTGGTATGTCACACAGAATGTCCTAGAGACAATCGGTCACTTGAAAAAACTGGGAGTTGAGTTTAATCTCGACCCACAATTGATAGAAAGAGCTGTCCAATATTGTGACCAGCGTATGATAGAGTATTATGAGGACAATGGCCGTCGCTTGCAGAAGTATCTTCCTGCGACTATTTTAAACTATCTATACGTGAGAAGCTTTTTCGACCTTCCTGTTTCTGGAGATTTAGCGAAGGCTACCAAGTTTTATTACAAGAAAGGAGAAGCCTTTTGGACAGAATTAGGCACTTACCGACAAGGTCTTTTAGTGCTTGCTGCACATCGATCTGAGAGGTCTGATTTGGCAGGTAAGATCTTATCCTCACTAGAAGATAGACTCGTGAGGAATGAAGAGCTGGGCTATTATTGGAATGATCAAGCTGGGTATTATTGGTATAATCTCAATATCGAGAAGCAAGCCTTGATGATCGAGTTATTCAGCGAGCTAAAACCTAATTCTAATGACTTGGACGGTCTGAGATTATTCTTACTAAAGAATAAGCAAACCAATAGTTGGAAGACAAGTAAAGCCACAGCTGCTGCGTGTTATGCCTTTTTGTTGGGAGCTGAAAGCTGGTTAAGTGGAACAGAATTAGTTGAGGTTTCCTACCCACAGAGCACTAAAGACCTAGCACCAGTCAAACCACAAAATCATACGGGTTATTATCGCCAAGATGTCGAATCTAGCCTTATCAACAAGAGTCTCAGTACTGTCGAGGTCAAGAATCCAAATCCCGGTGTAGCTTGGGGAGCGACTTATTTTCAATACTTTGAGGATCTAGATAAGATCACAGATTTTGAAGATACGCCAGCTCAGATCACCAAGACTGTCTACAAAGTTGGAGTCGATAATAATGGAGAAGTCCTTACCACGATAGGTGATGAGAACTCCATCCAACCAGGAGATCGCTTACGCATCCAGATAAAATTAAGTGTAGACAGGCCGATGGAGTTTATGCAATTGAAAGATATGCGGAGTAGTGGACTAGAGCCCATCAGTGTTATCAGTCAATACAAATGGCAAGATGGACTAGGTTACTACGAAAGCACACGTGATGCTGCCAGCTACTTCTTTTTTGATAGAATAGCCAAGGGTAATTATGTCTTTGAGTATGATGTCTTTGCGGTACATCAAGGGACTTTTAGCAATGGTATCACAGAATTCCAGTCAATGTATGCACCAGAGTTTAGTTCTCATAGTGATGGTATCCAGATAGAGATAACAAAACCCTAAGTTTGTTGTTCTAATTCTAACAAGACACTTATGAAGCATTGGTTGGAGGCAATGAGGTTGAGAACCTTACCTCTCGCAGTAGCGAGTATCGGTATGGGGGGCTTTCTAGCAGGGGCACACAATGGTTTTAGATGGCCCATATTTGCACTTAGTCTACTGACAACACTCAGTCTCCAGATCTTGTCTAACCTAGCCAATGACTACGGAGATACCATACACGGTGCTGACGGACCACAGCGAGAAGGCCCTTCTAGGGCAGTCCAATCGGGTACGATTACGAGGAGCCAAATGAAAAAAGCGATAGGCCTTACTATCCTCATCACACTAGCTTTGGGATTAGCACTATTGGTCATAGCGCAGGTGCCTCCTGTTGTTTTTTATATTTTCTTAGGCTTAGGGTTGCTAGCGATTATAGCGGCCATCCTCTATACTAATGGTTTTAGACCATACGGGTATATGGGGTTAGGGGATGTCTCTGTCTTTTTGTTTTTTGGTTGGTTGGGTGTGATCGGCACTTATTATCTGATGACGGGACACTTTCATTGGGATCTTTTGCTGCCGGGTGCTTCTTGTGGACTATTAACAGTAGCTGTCCTCAATGTCAATAATATACGAGATATCAAGTCAGATATACAAGCTGGTAAGCTTTCTATCCCAGCTCGCCTAGGTCGATCCAAAGCGACGTGGTATCATCTTGCATTGTTAATTATCGGCACCTTAACGGCAGTGATTTATGTTGCTTTACACTATTCCAAGCCGACGCAATGGCTATTCCTTCTAGCCGTCCCACTGGTGTACATCAATGGACGAGCCGTGATGACCAAGTTTAGCGTCGCAGAATTGGATCCTTACCTTAAGCAAATGGCCATCACGACACTGGCTTTTGTCTTGTTTTTTGGATTGGGAATTACCCTCTGACCGCTTACCTTTGAGCTGATGGCTTTGACCTCCATTTTCCTTCATATACTTTTATGGACCTGCATAGGGTTACTGGTGCATAGCTATGTACTTTATCCACTTCTGGTGAGATGGTTGGCGAGGGGTCGGTCACTGAATCAAATTCATTTTACTGAGTCTGAAGAATGGCCTGAGGTTGTCGTCCTTATGGCAGCCTATAATGAAGAGCTATTACTGGCCAAGAAGCTAGATTCCCTCTTATCCCAAGATTACCCAACTGATAAATTGACGATCTATATAGGATCTGATGCCTCGACTGATAGGACAGATACTATCCTAACAAGTTATGCCGAGGCACATCGTCATCTCCACTTTGTTCCCTTTTCTACACGGACAGGTAAGCCAGGTATCATTAATGCCTTAGCGGAAAAAGCCGCAAAAGGAATGACTGGAGAGGTAAGACTTTTTTTGATGACAGATGCCAGTGTGATGCTAGAAGAGTCGGTGACGAGACTATTGGCACGACATTTCAAAAATCCTGAGATTGGGATGGTCGATGCGCACATGCGTTATGTAGGCGTGCAGTCTAAAGGCATCTCTAGATCTGAAAACACCTACCTCAGTGGAGAAGTACAACTCAAGAATAATGAGTCTATAGCTTGGGGCAGAATGATAGGCCCATTTGGCGGCTGCTTTATGATGCGGGCTGATTTGTTTAGGCCAGTGCCGAGCAATTTTTTGGTGGATGATTTTTATTTAGCAATGACAGTGCTTGAGCAAAAGAAATTGGTCATCAATGACCTAGATGCAAAGTGTAATGAACCTGTTACACATCAACTTAAAGACGAGTTTCTGCGCAAGAAAAGAATCTCCGCAGGTAACTTTCAGAATCTATATGCTTTTAAGCATCTAACTAATCCTTTTAATCTTACGGGGTTTGCTTTCCTCTCCCATAAAGTATTGAGATGGAAGGGACCATTTTATATGATTATCATTTTTGTCTGTGCTTCTGTCCTCGCTCTTCAAGGCAGCACGATCGGTTTGTTACTCTTTATGGCCCAGTTAATTTGGTGCCTACTGATACCCTTGATAGATTGGTTGTTGTCTCTAGCAGGGGTACATATACGTATAATACGGCACATACGATACTTCAATTTGATGAATGCAGCCCTATTGACAGGATTCGTGAAGTTTGTTTCTGGAGTCAGCACCAATGTATGGCAACCGACATCCAGAAACTAGATTTGACTAATTATACTTGTTCTTGAGTTTGCTCTTGACTGTCAGCAGGCAATCTACCGTGCTCATCTGTTCCAGAGATATACTCTTCTAGGATTTCTTCTAAGTTGGGTTTGGGTATCAATCCGTGAAATCTTTCGTGCATATTCCCCTTGTTGAAGACAATCATCGTTGGGATAGATTTTATCTTGAAGTGTTGCGAGAGTTTAGGGTTTGTTTCTGTGTTGACCTTTGCAACTAAGGCCTTGCCAGAGTACTCCTCAGCGAGTTCGTCTATGATAGGACCCAATACTTTACATGGACCACACCAGTCGGCATAGAAGTCAATAAGGACTGGCACTTCTGATTTAACGACCAGATCATTGAAGTTGTCATCTGTTACTTGCGTCGTAACGTGTTTGTCTTTTTTGTTCCAAAACATAATAAGTTGTTTGTTCTAATGTAATGTAACTCTATGACTGCTGAGTTTGTTTCTCAATTACTGTTAATGTGGGCACTAGTCGATATTTTTGTTAGCATTATGACAAATTACATATGTAGTAATTTAACCATACCTTGCCCTAGCTATAATCTAGCAAGATGAAGATAGGTATCCTTGGACCCGCACATCCTTATAGGGGAGGTATTGCTGCTTTTACAGAACGTATGGCAGAAGCGCTGATAGATGCAGGGCATGAAGTTGTCATATATACGTATACGCTTCAGTATCCAGATTTTATGTTTCCTGGCAAGACACAATTTACTGACAAGGCGCCACCTGCTCGATTGACGATTCTACGTTGTATCAATTCAGTCAATCCCTTAAGCTGGACTAAGACGGCCTCTACTATTATAGAGGATGACAACGCCTTAATTATACCTATGTTTTGGATGCCTGTTATGGGCTTATCTCAAGCCAAGATTTTGAGACAGGTCAAGAAAAGGCGTCCACTGACCAAAGTAGTCAGTGTCGTCCATAACCTCATTCCACACGAAGCAAGAGTTGGAGATCATTTTTTAACCAAACAATTCACGGCTATTGTCGATGGCTATATGGTCTTGACGGAAAGTGTCTTGGGCGATATACGGCAATATTCAGATAAGCCAGCCCTCGTCTCTCCACACCCTATCTATGATTCCTTTGGTGCTATAGAGGATCGAGAGGCAGCTCGAGCCAGACTGCGACTGGATAAAGGTGTTCCATACCTGCTTTTCTTTGGTCTGATCAGAGCATATAAGGGGCTAGACCTATTGTTGGAAGCGTTAGCAGACAATCGACTCGTGGAGTTGGGTGTCAGATTAATCATAGCAGGGGAATATTATTCCAAAAAGGAAAAGTATACCCAACTCATAGCTGAGCACAACTTGTCTAGCCGCATCATAGACGTTGATCAGTTTATTCCAGATGGTGAGGTGGCCCACTATTTCAATGCAGCAGACTTGGTTGTTCAGCCTTATAAGTCGGCTACACAGAGTGGGGTCACGCAGATAGCCTATCACTTTGATAAGCCGATGGTCGTGACAGATGTGGGTGGGTTGAGAGAGATGTGCCCTGACGGGAAAGTAGGCTATGTCGTCGAGCCTAACGCCAAGGCCATCGCAGATGGGGTTTATCGGTTTTTGACTTCTAGTGATCAAGAGGCTATGGTCAATGGGGTTAGAGAAGAGAAGGCTAAGTATAGTTGGGATACTTTTGTTGAGAATTTATTTACTCTGGAGAGTCAGGTGGAGAGCTAATGCGTCTTATGCCTTTGGCACAGATATTTCAAGATATTTGTAGATGCTATCTATATCTTAATCGAAATAGCTGCATTTGCAGAACTAACTTGTACACAATTTTCCTTAGTTGTCATATAAACGTTATAGATGTCAGAAAACGAAAACAATAAAGATCAAGGCCACACAGCACACGCCAATTCTATTATTAAGAATCATATGATCTGGTCGATGGGGGCAGGTTTTATTCCTGTACCTGTAGCAGACTTTTTTGCTGTGACAGCCATACAATTGGATATGATCAGACAGTTGTGTAAGGTCTATTCTATAGATTTTAAAGAAACGGAGGGAAAGGCGATTATCACTTCATTAACGGGGTCTGGCTTGGCT
>CALFUU010000108.1 GCA_937929835.1 uncultured Saprospiraceae bacterium
GATTAAATATACTTCTATCTATTTGCTTTAGTACTTGACTAAAAAGAGATACTTTTACTGTGGACATGGATTATGGTTTGTTGCACCCTAAGTATAGGGAAAACCTCCATGTCTTTTTTATTTATTTTGGACAGATGTGAATCAATATGAAAATAAAATATGCGTTCTTCTTAGGTTTTCTTGCTCTTCTAGTGGCTTGTAGCGATCAGGACGCTGCATTTCCTGGTGGTCTCTCAGATTTTGATGCTAACGCCGACACTATAGGTAAGACAATAAATACAGATGCGTCTACGCCTCCTGACGATATCATCGAAAACCCTTTTGTCAAGGTCGAAGATGAAGCCACTTCCACTTTCTCTGTTGATGCCGATGGGGCAGCTTATTCCAATCTGAGACAACACCTAAATATGGGGCAGATACCTGCTAATGGTTTTATTAGAACAGAAGAACTAATCAATTACTTCAACTATGATTACCCGGATGCAGAAAGCAATCTACCGATAGCCTTAAATGGTGAAGTGTCTACTTGCCCGTGGAATCCTGAGCACCAGCTAGTCCGTATAGGCATCCAAGGGAAATCTGTAGGAAGACAAGATTATCCAGCTTCCAACCTCGTCTTTCTGATAGATGTGTCTGGCAGTATGAACAGTCCTGATCGATTGCCTATGCTGCAGAGTGGCTTTATAAAATATGTAGACCAGCTCAGGGATATCGATAGAGTGGCTATCGCAACCTATGCGGGCAGCGCAGGTCTGGTATTGAAATCTACATCAGGTGCTGATAAGGAAACAATCAAGGAAGCTATCCGCAATCTCAGTTCTGGTGGTAGCACCAATGGGGAAGGCGGTATAATAGCAGCTTACGACATTGCTCAAGCCAATTATGTAGAGGGCGGTAACAACAGATTGATTGTTGCTTCGGATGGCTACTTTAATGTTGGCAATACTTCTGAGCAATCTCTCGTAGAACTCATAGAAGAGAAAAGAGAGCTGGGTATATTTTTAACGATACTTGGCGTAGGTACCAATTTTAATGATGGGACTCTAGAGCAAATAGCCAACAATGGAAACGGAAACTTTGAATTTTTGGATAACGATGACCAGCTCGATAAAGTCTTCATCAATGAGTATAATAAGTTTTTTACAGTTGCAAAAGATGTCAAGGTGCAAGTGGAATTCAAAAGAGAACTGGTCAAGGAATATAGATTGATCGGTTACGAAAACAGAGTCTTGGCCAATGAAGAATTTGAAGATGATGAAAAGGATGCTGGAGAAATAGGAGCGGGGCAATCTATAACTGCTTTCTATGAAATTATTCCAGTAAATAATTCTGATAGAACTCAGCCAGCTTTTAGTATAGACTTTAGATACAAGCATCCAGATGTGGATGTCAGTGAAGCTTTAAGTCTTGAAGTTTTTGATGAAGGCAAGTCCTTCAGTCAAGCGACGCCAAGTCATCAGTTTGCTGCGTCAGTTGCTTCTTTTGGTTTGTTGTTGCGCGACTCTGAGTACAAAGGAGATGTCGATTATGATAAGATACTTAATTGGGCTAACGGTTCCAAGTCCTATGATCCTTTTGGTTATAAGAACGAGTTTATAGAATTAGTCGAAAGAGCTAAAAATCTCTAGCAGACTTAATAGCCTTAAGGTGCTTGCCGTTGTGTAAGCACCTTTTTTTTGTTTCAAAGAGGGTTACATCGGGGTTGTTTTGTAAAGAAAGATGTTTTTTTTTTTTTATAACTTTAAAGAACTTACTTACCTCAATCAAATTCTTATGTTCATAAGACTTATGTTTATATGTGTTGTTCTGTCTGTTTTGTCTTGTTCTCAAAAAGATAATGTAAATCATCTTTCTAAGACTACGGAATTCCGAACGTCTGAACTCATAATCGGAGAAGTTGTAGAAGGACAGTACGTGCTTACTGCAAATAGCGATTCCTTGAAAGCACAGCTTACGAGATTTATTAATGCGACAGAAGATCTCTTTAGTCCAGTTGAGTCCATTAGTATAACGAGTAATGATGATAACTATTACTTGAGTGCTATAGGGGAGAATCATTCTACTTCCGTTGGATTAAAATTGATTGGGGACAAATTCTACGAGCTAGATGGTGGAGGTTCTTGTACTTGCAGTGGCTGTAAATCTACAGGACAGGCACCTGCTAGAGAATGTATACCTCATAAGGTACCAAACGGCTGCTGGTGTTCAGCTTGTACTTCAGGCGATTGCTCTAAGACTAGTTCGGCTCTTCTGAGTGGTGAAACTATTTTTAAGTAGTATGTATAAGATACTATTTTCTAGCTAGAGAGTAGCGTTCAGATATTTTTTAAACTAACATTCTACAATACATTTCTACAGGAAGTAGGAATGTATTGTCATAACTGATGCAAAAATATACTTTAGGCCCCAGTCTACTATCTACTTCCTTTTTTTAGGATGTGCTATTTCTTTTACTTGCTCACATTACTGCACATCCTTTGGCTTGGCATAATCTTCTCGCTTGACTTTCTTGCTGCTATAGTAACTGTCGAGGCCAGATACAACTGTAGATTGTAGCAGGTCGTGATTGATATGTCCAGTGTCCTCTACCGCTTCATCAGGGAGAATAAGTTTTTCTATTTGTCCGATGATGAGCCGTGTTCCATTTACCTTAATCTCGTGCTCTTCTAGGTAGGAGAGGCCGATTTGGATTTTGCTTTCTTGAACAAAGGGGGAGGGAAAGTCATCCACATACGTAGGTGTAAATTTCGTTTTATCAAACTCCGAAATCTCAGACGGATACTTGGCAGAAGTATGATGGGCCTCAGAAACTAAGTCGTGCGGTACTTGATTAATCGTAAAATACTTTGTCGCACGGATGTTATTGTAAGTATCTCTTCTCACTGACAGTGGCCTCAGTATAATGCCTAGGCAAGGCGGATTAGCACCTATATGCGTGACAGAATTGAATATAGCCAAGTTGGTCTTTCCGTCAGTATTTTGTGTTCCTATCAGATGGGCACTGCGGAGGCCAGCTGCTTGATTGATCAGATTGATTCTATAGTACTTCTCTAAGGCTAATATCTGTGTGTGGTCGAGATTCATAAGGTGTTAACGGTGACAGGTGAGGTAGGTTCATTTTTGTGTTCGTCTAGAGAGGACGCTGCTTTTCAGGTGCTATCCTAAGTTGTCAATAATCAGCGGCATATGATCACTGAGGTGAAGCCACTCATCAGGTTGGCCTATAGCGATGGTGTTCTTCTCTGAGATAAGGCCAGCACTCGCAAAGCAGTAGTCCATATGATAGGGCTTGTGCAGCTTCTTCAGCAGATATAGGGTAGGGTCAGGCTCTTCGCCGTGGGCATATCCCCCTTTGAGATGGTATATACTGCTTATCTGTTTTTCTTCTAGGAACTTGACGACAGCTTGATGATTGTTCCTTTTCCGTTTTTTATCAAAGATGGCATTGCTGTTAAAGTCACCAATTAAGATGGAGGGCTCATCGAGTAGGTCTTCATAATAATGGATGGCTCCATAGATCTGCCCGACATAGTCTTTGCGCCTTTCTGTCTTATGCGGCATCGCCCAGATGACGAATAGATTATACTTATCAACCCCATTGCTCAACTTCAAGGGCAGAATATATTGATACTCAGGGTCGTGCATATCAAGTGACTCTATAGTCCAGTTGTTATAGGTTATCGCGGCTATGCCTTTGTGTGGATTTTCTCCATACCAGATAATCTGTCTGTAGTCGGTATCTGCGAGAGCAATAGCTAGCTTCTCTTGATGTTCACATTCTTGTAGGATCAGTACATCTGGTCGTGCTTCCAGTATCGGGGCATACTTCTTCCGGAAGGCCATATTACAGTTCCAACTTATGATTTTCATATAGGCGTCTGTGGTATCAGATATAGTATACAAGGTAGCTCTAATTGCAGTTATATGGTGGTCTAAGAGCTCGGCCTACCTTCCCTAAAAGGAGCAGTCACCCTTTACCAAGGGCGCGGGCAGGGGTTTTTCCTTAGAAAGTCAGAAGTTAGCAAAGATGGTGCTGCAACCTGTCCTCCACAGTATACAGGCCCCTAGCACCCAATCTATCTGGTCCTACATAATACATTTCATCCTTGCCTTCCTACAGTTGGTCTTCTGCGACTTGGGTAAACTCTAGTTCGATTGCATATTTGAAGTGTCATTCAACCTTACCATTAAGTAATCTGATTAAATTTATACACAATGAAAAACCTCATAACAACTCTAGGATTTCTGATAATGTCATTGTTGGCGACTGCTCAAACGTCAGTTGATCCCCAAGCGGAAGCGGTAGGAACCGTCACCATAACGCTAACTGGACTACAATCTGATGAAGGCCAACTTATGGTCGCGCTCTATGCTTCTGATGCCAACTGGCTCAACAAAAACTATAAGGGCACTGTAACAGAAATCGTAGATGGAGCGGCTACTGTAACTTTTGAAAATGTTCCATATGGAAGCTATGCCGTCTCAAGTTTTCACGATGAAAATTCTAATGACAAACTAGATACTGGTCTGTTTGGAATCCCCAAAGAACCATATGCTTGTTCTAAAGGTGCTAAAGGTATGTTTGGCCCGCCAAAATGGGAAGATGCAAAGTTTGAAGTCAATACGCAGCTAATTGATCAAGTTGTTAAGTTTTAAGGAATTTGCTCAAGCTCAGCTCACCCCTGTATCCCCTGAAGGGAACTCTGCCCGCGGGAGGCGGTTCTTCACATTCGACTCACTATATTCGCTCAGTGCAGGCCTTTAGGAAGTTAGAAGATGAACGAATGATCTGTCTTGGCAGATAAAAGGTCCTAAATGGACCTTTAAAATGAGTGAACTGCGTCATCAGGCGCAGCTTTGATTTTGCAGAAATGAGAAGGTAGCAGAGCAAGCTTTTAAGAAGTTAGATGGTAGCAAAGTCAAGCATAGAGTTAGAAAAGCAACTTGAGTCAAGTCACAATATTATTTTTACAACCAATAAAAAGATACACAAATGAAAAATTATATAATCTTCCTCCTTACCCTCGTAATGACAACACTGACTTTAAGTGCACAAGGTCAATACGAACAAGGAATGCAGAAAGCTTTTGCCTTATGGAGGCAAGACAACAAACCAATGGAAGCGGTTGCACTTTTTGAACGCATCGCTCAAGCTGAAAAAGACAATTGGTTGCCAAGTTACCATGCAGCCAATGTATTGATCTTGTCAAGTTTCGGGAATGAAGACAAGGATAAGGTCAACGAGATACTAGAAAAAGCAAAAACGATTATCGCAGAAGCACACGACAGATCTCCTGATAATTCTGAAATCTATACACTCGAAGGACTGCTCTATACGGGGTATGTCGCGATGGATCCAGCGACTTTTGGAATGACGTATTCTGGAAAGATTATGGGCTTACATCAAAAGGCTATAGAATTAGACAAAACTAATCCAAGAGCCCAACTCAATGCTATCGAATATGAAATAGGCGGCGCAAGATTCTTTAAGACCGACTTGAAAATATTTTGCGATAGACTAGAAGCAGCAAAACCTCTTTTTGAAAAGCAAAAACAAGAGACGCCATTTCATCCCTCTTATGGTATCCAGCGTATTCCTGATATTAAGAAACAATGCGGCTGCTAGACAGGTTTTACGATGGAGTCGATAGATATAGCAACAGAAAAGACCTTTTTTGAGGAGTTTATAACAGCAACGAAAGTACTGGTTGGACTTACACTGGTATGTATCCTAGCTCAATATTTATTTCAGTCATCGACGACTTGGGAAGATATAAAGAGCTGGATAATTATCAATTCCTTATTTAATTATCCCTTCTACTTTGCTAATGCATATCTCAGTAAGTATTTGAACAAGGTTTTACCCTGGAATGCGGACTTGCGGAGGCGAGCTATATTGGGTACGCTGATAACCTTTGTTGTTAATCTCGTTGTGATCTACTGTGTTGTGACTGTAGTTTCAGTAATTGTTTTTAATGCCCCTTGGGATTATGTATTCACCTCTCAGGGACGAGGAACAATATTGACAACTTTAGTTATCGTTACTTTATTGATTCTGCTTTTTCATAGTATAGAATTTTTAAAAGCCTCGCAGAAAAATAGATTGATCAGTGAGCAGCTGAGAAAAGAAAAAGTCTCTGCGGAATTAGATGCCTTGAAGGCGCAAGTCAATCCACATTTTCTTTTTAATAGTTTCAATGTATTATCTGGATTAATAGATGAAGAGCCGCGTCAAGCTCAAAAATTTCTCAAAGGACTCTCCAATATCTATCGACATATCTTAGAACATAGAGATGAAGATTTTGTGTCCCTTGAAGAGGAGTTGGATTTTGCTCGCGAATTCATCAAACTTCAGCAAGTACGATTTGAAGAGGGAATTATACTCAAAATTGAGGTGCCCGATGAGAAGTTGCAACAGCGAGTACCTGCGCTCAGCTTACAACTCTTGATGGAGAATGCCACCAAGCATAATGGCTTTAACAAGGCTCAGCCGCTGACTATACGGGTACTAGCTCAGAATGGGCACCTAGAAGTCAGCAACAATAAGCAAGCCCGTCGCCAGTTGATAGAAAGTAATGGTATGGGCTTGGAGAATATTAGAATGCGGTATCAATTGGTGGGGAGAGAAGGCTTTGAGGTGGAGGAGACACCTGATCAATTTACCGTCAAATTACCACTCTTATGAAAGTAGTCATAGTAGAAGATGAAGCCATCGCTGCGCGCCGTATGCAACGCCTCTTAGAAGAAAGAGGAATGGAGGTCACCCAAGTCATAGAATCTAACGAGGAGCTGAGTGCCTACCTAGATAAAGGCAGTCTCCCCGAGCTCTTTTTTATGGACATCCACCTCAATGATGGGGTGGTACTAGACCTCTTGATGTCGCGTAATCCCCAAGTGCCGATAATATTCACGACAGCCTATGATCAATATGCCCTCAAAGCATTTAAGCTACAGAGCATAGATTATCTACTCAAACCAATAGATGAAAATGAGCTAGATGCGGCTCTAGCTAAGCACAAAAACTCCCAACCCCAAGTAGACCTTACAGCTCTCACCAATCTTATAAAGTTACAAGCCAACCCGCAAAGCTATAAGGACCGATTCAGTGTTAGAGTAGGTGATAAAATACGGTCTTTTAGTATAGATGAGTTGCATCTGTTCTATAGTGCGGACAAGATCAATTCGTTGCAGACGGAGGAGGGACGTTCTTATCCTATAGATTATACCATAGAACAACTTAGTGGTATGGTCGATCCTAAACGATGGTATCGCGTCAATAGAGGATACATCATCTCTATATCGGCCATCATAGATGTCGTCGCCTACTCTAATTCTCGACTAAAAGTGCTGATCCATCATCAAGGATCACACGAGATTATTGTATCCAGGGAGAAAGTCCGAGATTTCAAGGAGTGGCTAGGCTAGAAGTTGCTAAACTATCTTGACAGGGCTATTAAAGATATTTGTCTTGATGCAACGTTTTCGGGTTTTTGATGTATTTATATAGTAGTATCTTTAGCTCTATAGATTAGCTTCAACATTCTATTATGAAACAAACAGCCACCCTGTCAAGAGTTGTCCATTTAGTATTCAGTCTCTTTCTGGTGTTGGGTACACTACCTTGTGTAGCGCAAATAGCAGAAATATGTGACGATGCCCTAGATAACGATGGTGATGGTTTGATTGATCTAAATGATGATGATTGTGTCTGTTTGACCTCTATTCCTTCTGGACTCATCCCCAATCCCTCTTTCGAAAACTTTATCCAATGTCCACGATTTGAGAACAACCTAGATGGCTTTGCCCAAGATTGGATCCAAGCCTCTGCGGCAACCTCGGACTTTGTACATACTTGTTCAGGATTCTTAGGCAATCCTTTTGCCAATGGTGCGCAGGCGCCTCTGCCCTTTCCAGATGGAGAGGGAGCGATAGGGTTTAGAGACGGCAATACAGGACGACCTAACTTCAAGGAATATGTCGGTGCTAAGTTGATCTCTCCGATGAAAGCTGGTACAGAATACAAGTTGGACTTTTTTGTAGGGTTCCACGATCACTTCAGTAGTCTAGAGTTTCCGATGGCTGTATTCTTTACGGCCAATGCAGCTAATTTGCCGTTTGGAGGCAATAATACACAAATAGGTTGCCCGACCAACACACCTGGTTGGGTAGAGGTCGGTGATACCATTATCAGTGGAAGAAATGAATGGGTAAGGGTAGAGTTTGTATTTACACCAGAAGAAGATTTCGAAGCCATCGTCTTAGGACCAGGCTGTGAAGAAAATCCCTTGTGGGCAGACGAACCCTATTTCTGGGCGGATAGATTGGCCTTAGCAGAGAAATCAGAATTCTCAATACCTACAAATATAATAGGAGACATCTGTGATGATGAATTACTCATAGAGTTGCTCCCAGATCAAGATGGTTATCAATGGTACTTTGAAGGTGTGGCTCTAGTCGGTGAGACCGATCAAGTGCTCAATTTGGATAGCAATAGCGAAGAAGGCACTTATGTTGCTGTCGTACAGACGCCTAATGGTTGCTTTCTGAGCGAAGAGTATTTTCTTGCCTTTCCTCCACAAAGAAATTTTGAGCAGCGCGCCATATGCGAGGGAGAAACCTTAGAGTTGGGCACCCAATTGCTGACACAGCCAGGTACTTACGAAGAGTTGTTTGTCGTCGGCTCAGTCTGTGACTCACTCGTTATATTGGACCTCGAAGTATTCCAGCATACGGAAGGAAGTACAGAGTTGACCTTCTGCACAGGACAAACAATATTTGTCGAGGGAGAAGCCTTTGATGCGGGTGGAGACTATGAGCGATTGTTGACTGGAAGAAACTCTAATGGTTGCGACAGTACCTTACGCATCAAGCTGATAGAAGTAGATACAACGGTAGAACATTTTTCTCAAATAGAAATCTGTGAAGGAGAGGAGGTATCCTTTGGTATGTTTACTGTTTCAGATGCAGGCGTCTATCCTGAGCGCTTTGCCATAGATACAGGATGTGATTCTACTTCTGTGGTAGAAGTTATCGTCAATAGAGATTCTGAATCTCTAGTTATAGATACCATCTGTCCAGATCAATCTGTTGAGATTGCGGCGCAAGTATATGATACACCAGGTCTGTTTCAGACGGTTATACCCAACTTTAGCGGATGTGATAGTGTCGTCAATATCGAAATAATAGGAGAACCTTTTGCGGAGGAAGTACAGATTGTTGATACAGTAGCGATTCAGCTTGGCGAGTTATTTGATCTCTCGCCGACCTTAAGTACAGATGTAGCCAACGTAGAATGGTATCAGAATGGTCAGCTCATAAGTACTAGCGTGGCACTAGATAGTGTCTTCATTGCCAATAATACAACCTTTGAGTTATACGCATATACAGACTTTGGATGCTTGACAACCAGGTCTGTAGAAATAGAAGTGGATAGGACCTACAATATTTATATCCCCAATATCATATCTAAGATTGGTGGATCGACTAATGAAAAGTTTATAATAGGCTATGATATAGCTGTCCAAGATATCAGAGACATGCGCATCTATGATCGATGGGGTGAGCTGGTCTATGTCTATCAAGGCTCTTTGTCGGACTATACTGGTTGGGATGGTCGCTTCAGATCTGATTATGTAGAGCAAGGTGTCTATACCTATGTCATAGATTTTGGCTTAGTTGATGGCACGCCTGTACAGCGGGCAGGAACCTTTACCTATTTGGATTAAAGTTTTCCTATTTCACTTCATTGTTCTACTTTCATTATCGCTAACTCGATAGATGATGACCACGGTAGAAGCAATCGCAGATAATTTCAAGAAATTTCAGAATGGTGTCAACTGGACCGCCGTTAATTTGCGTCAGGTCTTAGATGGGGTTGATTGGGTTATGGCAATAACTGAATTCTCTGGGTGCAACACGATAGCCGTGCTTACGTATCACATCAATTATTATGTAGATGGTGTCAATAAGTTCTTGGAGACGGGTCAGCTAGAAATCAGAGACAAGTTTAGCTTCGCTTGTCCATCCATCAGTTCTGAAGAAGATTGGCAGCAATTGTTACAAAAGACTTATGCCGATATGGATCTCTTTCACAACAAAGTCTTGAAGCTTCAAGATGAAGTCTTGTCTCAGGTTTTTTTAGAAGAGAAATATGGAAGCTATTTCAGAAACCTGACAGGCATTATAGAACACGGTCATTACCATCTAGGTCAGATCGTGATATTGAAGAAAATCCTTACTGCTCAAACGACACAATCTTAGGTGGGACGGTTTTCCGATTATCCACTCGCTATTTTACTGCTTGCTCTCGTGGTAATCGAGACGTATGCGCATATCTTTTTATTACCAGATGCAGCGGTAACGGCCACTTGGATGTATCTCTTGGCAGGGGTCGCTATCTCATTAATAGTGATGACTAAGTCACCTGCTTCTGCAATCATAGACCTACCCCAAAAGTTCAGGATGCCTTGGTACTCGCTAGGCGTACTGCTGATTACAGTGATGACCTTACCGCAGCTCATCGAGGTACTTAGAGCAACACCTTTGGATTATAAGCAAGCAGATATGTTGCCCATTATGAAGGTGATGGGTGAGCGATTTCTTGGCGGTATGGATCCTTATGAGCCTATAGCTGAGATATGGGAGGGGATGCAACCGATCTATCTTCCCGCTATGTGGTTGCCTTATTTGCCCGCCATTGCTTTTGATTTTGATCTGCGATGGATAGGCGTCCTGGTACTGGTCGGTGGCTGTCTTCTGCCTGGCTTATGGTTCCAGCATAGGCGAGACTTGCTGCCTTCGCTCTTCGCTTTGCTGCCAGTAGCTTTATTGCTGTATGGGTTGACTATGGAGGATTTTGCCATGTTAACACTGACAGAAGAGAGTCTTGTAGTCGGCTTCTACTTGTTGCTGGCGACAGCGATATATAGAGACAGTTTGCCGCTGATGATAATAGGATTGACCTTGTGTATGCTGAGCCGGTACAGTCTCGTCATCTGGGCTGTTATGTGGGTAGTCTTGGTTTTCTTTTACGAAGATAAGGGGAGAGGTCTACGGCTAGCTCTAATCTCTGCCGCTTGTGCACTTGTACTTCTGATAGTAACAAGGGGCATAGCGTATCTAGATGTATTCCTATCGCTTTCAGGTGCTTACCTAGAGGATATACAATCGGTCGATCACCGCTGGAAGATGGAGCCTGTTGTCAAGAACAGCCTTGGGTTGGCGAAGTTTTTTGCTTATGAAAATCTACCGCAATTGCATCAGTGGTTCTTTGCAGGGCTTATAGGGTTGCCGGCGCTATTGTTGGCCATATTTGCGAAATATAAGGCTAAACTAGATCGCAGATTTTTCTTGCTGGGAAGTTTGAAGCTTTGCCTAGTCGGCTTCTACAACTTACTGATCTACCCATTGTCGTACCTTTTTTATACAAGTACCTTTATATCCGCAGCCTTGTTATACTTTCTGGTGGACAGCCTTAGAGGTGATTCTAGTGAGTTGAGGTAACTAATCAAAAAGGTGAATGCCTATATCACCCAACTTCCCCATAGATTCTTGTAGAGATCTTTCTAGCTGGTCGATGTCTTCCATCACCTCTGACTTGATCGCTCCTTTTCGTAGCGTAAAGCCTCCATTGGATTTTAAGACACTTTTCATAGACCAAATTCCGCTTATGGAAACTTGATTGTCATGAGATTCTATAACACCGGTATAGCGCACAGAATGGGTCGGGTATACTTTGGTCAACTTGACAGTCATACTATGCAGATCATAGTTGCCGTGAAACTGAAAGGTATTGACGTCATCATATCCAGCACCAGATACCTTACCATCTTCGGTAAACATAAAGGAGGCCAGCATTTTATGCTCGCTGTTAGAGGCGGCTCCATAAGAGTAGTAGCCTTCGTATTCTCCATTGAGTATTTCCAGTGTCATATATACGATATTAAACATATCTGAGGAGAGCTGCTTGATTTGTAGAAATCTTATTAGCCAAGGTGTTTTTTGTAAGACCATTGTAGAATCATAAATTTCTATAAGACAAGCACATACGTATTATTAATTAATATATGTTTTTAATAAACTTTTTTGAACATATCAATTCATTAATAATATGATATAACCTTATATATTAGCTTTTGCATATATGAGTAATTATATATGTATCCTAAATCAAGAGTTATTTACTCAATCTCGAAGGTCGGTTTACCCCAAAGTAGACCGGCTTTTTTGTGTCTATAGCCCACCTTTTCTTTCCCGCAGGATGCACCACCTCAGACGATCATTCGACCGTGAAATGCAGGTGCAGGTATAATCATTTTGAGTTGCTCTAGATTCTTAGGCGTCACCTTGCCAGCCACGATAAGTTCTATATCATCCTTGCAGAGTTGCTGCATGCGCTGGAGACGAAAAGCACCCTCCATAGCTGTAGCGGCTTGCCCAGAGCTCAGTATGGCCAAATTGACTTTATCCAGGTGTGCCCATTTGACGAGTTCTAGGACATCTTTGAGTGGCGCTTCCGATTGATCTATGGCTTTGTGGATGGTCATACTGACCGGATCCGCTTGCTTGTATACTGTCTTAAGATCGTCAATATCAAGCCTACCATCCTTCAGACTGCCATAGACGATGTGTCGGATACCCTCGGTTTTTACGTTTTCTATGTGATTGGCAATCAGTGCCTTATCCTCTGCGTCATAACTAAAGTCGCCAGCCCGCGGCCTTATCATCACCTTTATAGGCAGCCCCAGAGCCTGAGTAGCGCTTATCAACTCTGTAGAAGGCGTAAGCCCTTCCAAGTCTAGCCGTGCACACAACTCAAGTCTATGCGCTCCGTTTTTTGCAGCTCGCGTGGCTTCCTCGAGGGATTCTACACAGGATTCTATAATAACAGGACGAGTAGGGGTTGTCATAATTGGTAGATTTATCTATATTCGCACCACTTTTCGAACAAACAGCAATAATTAATGCTAATAATAAACGTAAAGAGCGACGAATCTATAGATAGAGCGCTCAAAAGATATAAAAGAAAGTTTAAGCAAACGAAACTGCTTAGAGAAATCAGAAGAAGAAAGCACTTTGTAAAGCCATCAGTAGAAAGAAGAAATGAAGTCTTGAATGCGGCATACAGAGCTAAAATGTATGGCGACGGCTAGAACGTCCCTGTTCGAAAAGATATAATAAGAAGGGTAATCCACATAGGGTTACCCTTTTTTTTTATGGGCTTTGGGACTGATTGATACCCATTGTCTCTGCCACAAGCAGTATTATCGTGTTATGCGACCACCACAGTCACAGAGGATACACCATAGAATCTTGTTACCTGCCATATGCCTATTGACCTTGCTCATTTATGGTCGAGCCTATGATGCGGGTTTTGTAACAGACTTCACTGGCTTGTATGCCAAGATGCAAGGCAAGGGTTTGGCTGATGCATTGCAGTCATTTGGATTTCCTTCTTTGATGCCTCTGCTCAATGTGGTCTACTGGTTATTGTATAAGCTATGCGGTCTCAAGGCCCTAGGTTGGTTTCTGTGCGCTGTAGTCTGTAGCACCATAACCTTGGTGACCTTTTATAAAATAGTGTACTTACTGACCGAAGATTTTGGCGCAAAGCGTAAAGCCACTAGGATAGCCCTCCTCGCCTCGGCGCTAGTCCTCTGCAGTCCCCATCAAGTCGAAGCGATGATCTGGAAGGTCGGCTTAGGTCACCTGATGTCCGTGCTCTTCTTTATGCTCGCTCTATATCAGTTGCTCCTCTACTTGCGGGCTGAGACAACCAAGCACCTTATGGGCACTCTCACCTTATTGATGTTATCACTGTTTTGTTTTGAGTGGGGCTTGGTCTTTCCGGCGATGGCCGCAGTACTGCTTATAGGTTACCTACGCTTAGGACGCGTGACTATCACCAAGGCGGCGTCCACATTTGTTGGCACTCTGATACCAGTAGTTATCTATTTTATCCTGACTAAGCTCGTGCTCGGCTCCTGGCTAGGTCATTATGATATGGATACGGAGATGCGTCTTGACGTAGGTACGATGGCTTCTACTATTCTCAAGTACTTTATAAAGTCTCTTGGACTGGTCCACTTTTATCCCAATGACTTAAAGCAGAGCATCTATATGCTTGCAGATAAATCTTGGGTAGTCGTTGTAACAATGGCGGCATTGGTTGCGATGATATTTTCTGGGTATTGGAGAGGATCTAGAGGTCAGCTGTTGGCGGCGATGGGATTGAGTTGTGCTCTACTGGGATTGATCCTCGTTTCTGGCTTGTACTTCCATAGCTTGCTGCTCTCTGAGAATGATCGCTACGGCAGTCTTTTTATATATTTTCTGGCTTTAGTGGTGACCCTAGGTTTGATGGCGTTGCCACGCTGGCTGGGGTATGGTTTGTTCCTAGTGCTGCTGGGTACTCAGATATTCTTTCAACAGAAGATGGTCTCTCAGTGGTCTAGATCACAAGATCAAGTAGAAAAAGTCACGGATTCATTTCAACGATTGGCGATTCGGCAAGAAGACAAAGTTCTAATGCTCAATCTTCCTGAAAATCTATGTGGGACTTTTATGTTTAGAGACTTCAGTGGTCAGAATCCTCTACTTGATCATCTTAATATGTATGGTATCCCATCTCCCCCTATGGATTTAGTTGCCCAGTACAATGTGCCTTATGGAGGGCAAGCCTTCACTGGTAGCTGGGTGGCCAAAGGGAAGATCCGGTTAGCGGCTCGTGAGTGGGGCAGTTGGTGGTGGAAAAAAGGTCTAGGCGTCGGAAAGTATGAGACGGAGGCGTATCTCTTTGAACCCCGATCAAAAGCAATGGAGCTTCAGCTCAAAGAAGGCCACACGTACACCAAGATAATTTATTTTGACGGAGAGAGTTGGCAAGTATTGTAAGCGCAGAGGATACCTGGTTGTAACTTTTTATTGGGTGAGGGTTATCGTATAGCCCATTTTTTGTTTTTGAGCTGCGGGCTGATTGGGTTTTGCTTTCTTCTTGGTTGGTGTGTAGAAGTATCTCAGCTGCATAGGCCCCATAGCGGTGCCGGAGACAGACATTTTGATAGACGTGGGCTGAGGCGAGGGTGTCTTAGAAGGGACATTGGATTGCTTTTTGGGCAGCTTGAAGGTTATCTGTGTGTTCTGATGGAAGGTTACACGGAGCTTGCGCGGGTTTTTAGGAATTTCAAATTGCAATAATTTAAGTATTCTCTGTGCTTCTTCGTCACAACCATACCCAATGCCTTTGACGACCTTTGTTTCTATCACCTTACCTTTGTGATCTACGGTATACTTGATAAAGATCGTCCCTTCTATTTTGTTGGTGAGCGCTTCTTTGGGGTACTTTAGATTTTCTTTGATAAATTTCCTGAAGGCCGTGCTGCCGCCAGGGTACACAGGTTTTTTGATGAAGCTGTCATCTCGTCTTTCTTTGCTGCTCATAGAAAATAAAGTTAGGCGAATCCGCTGCGACGAGCAAGTCTGTAGGTGCAAAATCTAATGTTCTCCTAGCACAACCCTATTAATCTGTGCATATTTGTAGCCTCGATAGTTTACAGTATGAGAGCATTGGTTATATCAGGTGGAGGTTGCAAAGGTGCATGGGCCGGCGGTGTCGCTGAGCACCTGATCAAGGAGCGGGGTATCGACTACGATATTTTTGTCGGCTCTTCTACGGGCGCTTTGCTCATACCACATCTCGCCATAGGTAAAGTCGATAAGATTAAGAGTCTATATACCAATGTAGGACAGAAGGACATTTATACTGTCAATCCATTTATCATCAAGCCTAATGGAGAGGGCGGTATCAAAGCTTCTATCAATCACAAGAATACGATCAAGATGTTTCTCAAGAGGCACAAGACCTTTGGAGACACGACAGCCTTACGCAACACAATAGCCAGGACCTTATCGGCCGAGGACTTCAGGGAGGTGCAGCGCAGTGGCAAGCAAGTTATCGTTACCGTTTGCAATATTACGCGGACGACAGTAGAGTACAGATATGCCGTGGATTGCCTGCACAATGATTTTATGGATTGGATGTGGGCCTCTAGTAGTTTTATTCCCTTTATGAGCTTGGTTGTCAAAGGGGGCTGTGAGTATGCAGATGGGGGATTTGGTAATTATATTCCTATAGAGGAAGCCATCAATATTGGTGCTACAGAAATAGATGTAATTGTACTCAGCCCTAGACGCCGACCAGAAAAAAATGTCAAAACATACAATGCTTTCGATCTCTTGCTCAAATCATTTTTATTTATGCAAAAACAGATTGCCCATGTCGATATTTTGGTAGGGCATCTGGAAAGTATTTACAACCAGAATGTGAGAGTTAATTTCATCTTTGCGCCAAGAGAATTAACGGATTACTCATTTTATTTTGAGCCTAAGCAGATGAAGGGTTGGTGGCAAGAGGGACTTGAGTATGCAAGAGAAAATTATTCCGAAGAAAAATTTGTCAAGTAGAAAATATCGTAGGTAGAGGCATAGATCTTATTTCTATGCTGCTGCCTATAAGTATCCAGCTAAATTTTTTTAATGGTAAAACAGTTTATTCTTCTATCTATTCTTGTATGTGTGGTGAGTGCTTGTGCCTCTAGTCTTGATGCATCCTATTTGCCAGGCTTCTGGAAGACTGTAGAATGGAAAGTGGTCAGTAGTGGACAGGTCATCGACAATCAGATGGACTTTCTCTTTACAACCAATGACAGATACGCCGTAGATTATGGATCGCAGCGTGAGAAGGGCAGTTTCTATTTAGCGGGAGAATATCTACACACCAAAGAGGATGGGGCACTAGAAAAAAGTGTCCGAGTGACCAAGCTAACAATGGATTCGATGATCTTTGAAATGAATAGGGCAGGCTCGATAGAAGTGGTGACACTCATCAAGGTGCCACAAGACTAGTCTAGAAGGCTATACTTCCTTAGGCCTACAATGGCGATTTATGCTGCTGTAGATTTGAATCAGTATTGCTGGCACCTCATACATATTAGGCCCCATAGCCTGAGTCCAACCTCAAAAGGCTTAGCTAAAAATTTATTTCCGAAAAAGCGTTAGATCTACTTCTTGTCGAACTCTCCCTGAGTAGATAGGTAGTATACTACGGCGAATACAACTGCTCCAGAAAGTCCCATAAATCCTAAAGATGATAACATAGCGTCTTGATTTGTTAGTTTTAATTACATCTGATACCCTAAAGATATTTAAAAACTAGAAATCGAATTCTATGGTATCTCCAGGCGTCAATGTGTCGTCATCCTTGGATTTACCTTTTTTAGCTTTCCCTTTTGGGGCAGATGCCTTCTTAGGACTGTCTTTTTTGCCTGAAGTATCACTTTTGGAGGACTTTTCTTCTATCACCTCGTATTCTGTATCTACGTCAACACTGGCTGTCGCTTCATCCTCTACTTTGAGTATCTTATGCTCACCTAGCTTATTACCTAGAGCTTTCCAACCCTTGATGCCTACAAAAAGGGAAATATCGAGCTCCTTGATCTGCTTGATCTTGGACTTCATAAAAGAGTACTTGACCATCGGCTCATCTTCAAATGAGAGATAATACACCTTAGAAGCTCTACTGTCTGTTATAAACTTAAACTCCTGACCGAGTGTCGTCGTCTCCACCATAAATCGCTTGACCATCGTCCATCCCTTGATGCCATCATAGTAGATGCAAGAGATGATCATATCAAAGCTAAACTTTGCAATGTCGATCAGCGTCTCAGGGTTATACTTTTTGTTTTGGTCGAGGTCCGTGATGATGTAGCTGCCATTTTTGTAGATGGATATCAATTGGTCCCCAGTATCGAATTTGCCGAGATACTTGCCGCGCTCCTCTGCATTGAGTCGACCGTTGTCCATATCTATCCACAGCTTGACTGCCCCTAGTGTCGAGCTGCCCACAGACACCTGCGTCACCTTTCTTATCGGGTACTTGGTGACCGTATTGCCCTTGACACCTCTACCCTTGATATCGAGTGTTCCGAAATCAAAATCAAACGTCTTCTTATGCGCCCGGGCACCAGCCGTCAGTTGGATCGTGACCACTTCAGATTCACCATTGGGTTGCACACTGAAGTAGTAGACCTTGTTGTTTTTATGACCCGTCGTCAGATCATACTCTTTATTCCGTGTGATGGCGGTGACATTGAATCTCTTGGCCATCGCCTTACCTGTCTTGGCGTCTAGGTAGATCATATTGTAGGTGGTCCGATCATCCCCCTTCTTCCATACATCCGCGTGCAGCACATGCTTACCCACAAAGACTTTGTCGCCCATCTTGACCACCCGCATCGACCCAGCTTTATTGAAGGCGATGATGTCATCTATATCAGAACATTCCTTGACAAACTCGTGCTTCTTCAGCCCCGTACCCACAAAGCCTTCCTCACGATCGAGGTAGAGCTTAGCATTCTTAGCCACAACCTTGACCGCCTTGATGGTGTCGAGAGTCGTGATGACCGTTTTTCTTTCTCTGCCCTTGCCATACTTTTCGAGTAAGTCCTCGAAGTAGGCAATCGCAAATTCTGTCAGATGCTTGAGATCATATTTGACTTGCTTCAGCTCTTCTTCTAGAGCCTTGAGTTGCTCTTCCGTCTTGAACTTGTTGTACTTAGAGATCTTCTTGATTCTGATCTCAGATAACCGCACAAGATCATCTTGCGTGATGTCTCTTCTGAGTTTGATTTTCCCTTTGGCAGCTTTCCCACCAGGCGTGACCACATATTTGAGGAGTCCTTTCTTGATGAGCTTGAGGGCTTCTTCATAAGACTCAGCCTCTTCTATATCTCGGTAGATTCTGTTCTCGATAAAGATCTTCTCGAGGCTTACGCCGTGCCACTTCTCCTCCAGCTCTTTCTTCTTGATCTCCAGTTCTAGCTTGAGGAGTCCTTTGGTATTGTCTGCGGAGATGCCGAGCAATTCTTCGACCCCTAAGAAGACGGGCTTGTTGTCCATTATGACAACGGCATTTGGAGAGATCGAGACTTCACAATTGGTAAAGGCATAAAGCGCATCCATCGTCAAGTCCGGCGATACGCCAGCAGCAAGATCTAGAATCAATTCTACATCTGCAGCTGTGTTATCAGTGACCTTCTTGATTTGGATCTTCCCTTTGTCGTTGGCTTTGAGTACGGAGTCTATGAGGTTATTGGTTGTGACGCCGTAAGGGAGTTCACTGATCCTCAATGTCTTTTTATCAACTTGCTCTAGTTTGGCTCGGACCTTGACCTTGCCACCTCTTTTGCCAGAGTTGTACTCGGCCACATCGATATAGCCTCCAGTAGGGAAGTCCGGATAGATTTTGACTTTCTTGCCTTGGAGATGCTTGATAGACGCTTTGATCAGTTCTTGGAAATTGTGCGGCAGGATCTTAGTCGCGAGTCCGACGGCTATCCCTTCGACCCCTTGAGCGAGGACGAGTGGGAACTTCATCGGTAGGGTAATCGGCTCTTTGTTCCGACCATCATAAGAGAGCTGCCATTCCGTAGTCTGTGGGTTGAAGGCCACGTGATTGGCAAACTTGGTCAGTCGTGCTTCTATATATCTTGCTGCTGCGGCAGAGTCACCAGTTCGGTAATCTCCCCAGTTTCCTTGCGTATCTATGAGGAGATCTTTCTGACCTAGATTGACCAAGGCTGCTCCGATGGCTGCATCTCCGTGGGGATGGTACTGCATCGTCTGTCCGATAACATTGGCCACTTTATGGAATCTGCCGTCATCGATTTTCTTAAGCGCATGGAGAATCCTTCTTTGTACAGGTTTGAGTCCATCTTCTATAGCGGGGACGGCTCTTTCTAGGATGACATAAGAAGCATAATCTAGAAAATACTCCTTGTACATACCCTCTAAAGGGTGTCGCTTTCCACCTTTTTCACTGATGTCGATGGAACGAACTTTACTCATATGCGCCTAATGTTTAATATCTAAGTCCTTGATAATATGGCAAATATATGAAGAAGACTTTTGATATATAGAATACTAGACTTGATTTCTTGAAGGTATAAACTGGCTTAGAATGAGTGATACTAGATTTAAATGACAAATCATCAATACAAGACCCATCTAGCTTTGTGGCCTTACACATAAGTAATTATTGTAATATCTTAACCCCTAGAAGTTAGATGGTTATAGCGTAATTGAGTAATATAACCGCTGTAGGTTAAGCTGAGAGAAATAATAGTTCCCACACTAATTGTCGTGCAAGATTAAATGGCTTAAATATTGCAGAGACAAGACATTGGTAATCAGTCGATTACGTATTAATGTAGTTGCAATGAAGTACTAATTGTTAAATTTAGATCACTTTATTAACACAAAACTGCCAACTGAACAACAGAACCGCAGAGGATACTATTTAGATAGCAGCAAAGCTTAGCTGCTTGGCGTTCTAGTACTGTTATCAAATTAACTTGTTTAGTCCACGCTAACTTTAGCAATTATGGAAATTACATTAGCTGTAAAAGAAAACGAACAAGACTTTATCCAAG
>CALFUU010000109.1 GCA_937929835.1 uncultured Saprospiraceae bacterium
GATGGTGGATTGGTAAACGAACTAAAAGAATAAAAGAAATGGTCGTCGTCCTTAGCACCACCAAAACCAGAAGCACTACCAAGTCCTGGCAAGTCGACAACAAGTGCATTGCTGCCATCCATATCAAATCGCTTGATAACGGTCTTGGCATCTTTAAGATAACTAGCCCACAACTGTCCTCCACCAGTGTTCACGCCTTCTAGCAAGTCCTTGGTTTCGGGAATAATGGTTGTCCACGTAGATTCATCAGAACCCTGAGCTGATACAGGAACAGAAACCAATCGGTACTTCGCCGCACCTATATCTGTCATAACTAGAAATCGACCATCTTGATGATCAACAATTGCACTCTTATTATCAAATCCTCGGAATAGAGCTGTAAACTCACCAGCGGGGGCACTTACTTTTTTATAATGCGTCTCATAACCATCAGTACCTGTAGAAGCGTAGATGATCAAATACTCCTTATCCTCTGTCAACCCACCATAGTGGTATCGCTTAGGTTCGTCCTTATTATCAAATACCATTACATCTTCTGATTGTGGCGTACCTAACTTGTGGTAATACACAGAGTGGAAATCATTGGTTGCACTCAGTTCCAAACCATCCTTTGGTGCTGGGTACTTGCTATAATAAAATCCTTGGCTATCCCAGCTAGCACCAGAAAACTTGACCCACTTCAGCTCATCGGCGAGCTTCTGCTTAGTCTTGATATCCATAACATAGATAGTCTGCCAGTCACTACCAGCATTGCTCTGAGAATAAGCGACAAACCTGTGATCAGGAGAAAAGCCCAAAAGGTTGATGGCTGTCGTCCCTTCTGCTGATAAGGCATTAGGATCTATAAAAACTTCTGGTGTACCCTCAAGGCCTTCCTGAACGTAGATCACAGATTGATTCTGTAAGCCATTATTCTTGTAGAAAAAATAATAGGGACCCCGCTTAAAAGGAGAGCCCAGTTTCTCATAATTAAATAGGTCAGCATAACGGGCCTTGATCTTATCTCTGTAAGGAATCTGGCTGAGGTAATTTTGCGTCACCTTATTCTGTTCTACTACCCACTCCGCAACAGCTTGAGCAGTGTCTTGCTCTAACCATCTGTACGGGTCTTTCACCTGAGTCCCGTGATAATCATCTACAGTCGCACCTTTTCTAGTTTCAGGATATTTGCTCATTGTATTTGTCTGTATCTGTGTCTTTGAGGTTTTAGGGGTAATCGACTCTGTCACTTTGGGACTACATCCAGCTATATATATGACAGTAAAGACAAGCATCAGTTGTCTAAAGCGGCGAAATAACTCTTTTTTCTTAGTGTTTTCCATATTAATTGAATCTATTTGGAAAGATAGTGATATAAAGCATTTGCAGCATATTTTAAGTATCTATGCATAATGAAAAGAACGATTTATCTGGTTTTAATCTCTTTTTTAACCTTTCATACTGTGCTTCTCGCTCAGACTTCTTTTCCCTGGTTTGAAGCTGTCAATGAACAACAGATGGCACAAGAAAATGTTACCTCTGATTGTACTCTCGAGCGATCTGGCTTTAATACACAAACTGGCTTTGATGAGATTATATTTGAATCCAAACCCCTCTTTGTGTACACCCACCCGCAGGTTAAGAAATATATGAGACATCAATATCTTATGGAGACACGGGCTCATACAGAAAAGATCAACGAAAACTACTTTGTCATCCTAGATTATAAAATCAATTCTGAGCGGGCCAAAAGCAATTACGGCAATCTCGAAAAAGATGGCAAAATAAAGGTGAACCTTATCAATGGTGAGCACATCTACCTGATGAATATTGCGAGAGATAGAGGTAAGGTGCGCAAGAGCAAAAAAAGCACCTCCTATACAGGCACCTACACTCTGGATAAAGATGACATCAAGGCGCTAAAGAAAACAAGTATTTCTACCATTACTGTACTCTGGGAAGAAGGTGTCGAGGAATACGAAATCCAGAATATCGACTTACTCAAGAATCAAATGAATTGTATAGATTAAGATGTTAGGACTCAAATTACCTACTGACCCTAGATGGGTCAATCTAGCAGAAAAAAGTCTCGAAGAGATATTGACTGACCACGCTTATTGCGAGCAAAAAGCAGCCACATCTTGCATAACCCTCATCCAGGGCTGGCCAGAAAAAGAAAGAATGGTCAGAGAGCTGGCACCTATAGTTACAGAAGAATGGGGCCATTTCCGTCAAGTACTCAGAGAGATGGATAATAGAGGCCTCAAGCTAGGGCCTCAGCGCAAAGATGAGTACGTCAATCAACTGCTCAAGTTTCAGAAATCTGGAGGCTCTAAGGATGACCGGCTACTCGAAAAACTACTAACCTTTGCCCTCATAGAAGCAAGAAGCTGTGAACGGTTTAGACTCTTGTCGCTCCACATCTCTGAGGATGAGCTCAAGTCCTTTTATCACTCGTTTATGGTTTCTGAAGCTGGGCATTACCGCTTATTCCTAGACTTGGCCAAGGAATATGCTGACGAAGACCGCGTAAAAACCAGATGGCAAGAGTACCTAGAGCACGAAGCAGGTATTATCTCTAATCTTACGCCTAGAGGAGATAGAATGCACTAAAACTGAGAGTGCCTCTTTAGTGGATGTAGCCTTAGTAGATAAAACTATGTACTGGCTGCCTCTTTGGTCTGCATACCTGCAAAGAAGTCTCCTTCAGAATTGCCTGTCATCTGTACACCACCGCGATCTTTCCTCAATATCCTAGAGAATAGGGATAGTTCCTTGTCAAAGAGCCATTGGAATAACAATTTGGTCCAAGAGGTGTGATAGACGAGTGTATCATAATACTCTGGTGCTATTGCTCTGATTTTAGGCAGATTGTTCCAAGGCACATAGGAGAAATCGTGGTGCTCATTGTGGTATCCAACATTGAAAGCCAACTTATTAAGTGGCCCGTAATAGCTATAGGTTTCTTGTGGAGGTGCCACTAGGAAGTGCTCCTGAATCCATCTAGCTCCTAGAGGATGGAGACCAACGGAGAAGAAAAACGAGGCCGTAAAATATATTAATGGGACCCAACCGAGAGTCATCAATATCAATACATCAAAAGCCAGAACAGTCAGTACATTGATCCACACCCATTTGCTAGCAAATTGTATTTCCTTAAGGCGCGGCGGTCTCAAGGATTGAAATATCGGGAAGAACAATAACCATATAGACTTACCGACAAAGTTAGAGCCTATAAGCTTGGCCTCCCATCTACTTGGCAAATCAGCATCTATATCGTAGTGCCCTTGAAAGGCGTGATGTTTCAAGTGATACTTCCTGAAAGAAAC
>CALFUU010000110.1 GCA_937929835.1 uncultured Saprospiraceae bacterium
TTCAAATGGTTTGCTAGCTTTAATAATCCTAGCTTTGTTTTAATTAACTTGTCTTGTGTTGTCATAAAAAACCTTTTTGTTGTTATAAAATATTAATATCCAATTTTATACCAACTGTCAGATTTTGTCGTGATTATCACAAATCAGGACAAGGCCATTCCCAAGAGCTTAAGGCACTGTGCTGTCCACTCAGACTATAATGCCACCATTCACTTTTTATGGATTTGAATCCAGCTTCTTCCATCAGTCTTCTGAGATAGGTTCTATTAGTGAGTACAAAGTCGTTATGGCCAGTATAATCTTGTCTGGCTTCTCTTCCGAAGTAATCAAACTCCGTTCCCATATCTAATTCTTGTCCACTGTCTATAACAACCAAAGTCAAATCGACAGCCGCACCTCTATTATGCATAGATCCCTTGGAGGGATGCATAACGTGGGTTGGGTTAGGATGCTTGTCCCAGAGTCGTTGCTGTGCAGGTCTAGGCCTATAACAGTCATAGAGTTTGAACTGGTAGTTTTTTTCTGTTTTTATTTTTTCATTTAGAAGTAGCAGCCTCTTAGCTACCGCGGGTCTTAGAAAACAACGACCACAAGGATAGATTTGACTCAAGGTAAAATTGTCCGATGTAGCATATCTTAAATCTAGTAGAATGCCATCTGCAGTAGATATTTCTGTCCATAAAGTTGTGTCATAATCTATGGAGATTGGGGCTAAGTCCAGCTGAGTGACGGACTCCATTGTATCCAGGTGAGTCGACGTAGCTATGACTTCAGATTGTACACGTGTTGGATTTTGATCCTTGCAAGCGACTATCGCAATAAGGAAAAGAAAATATAGACTATAATGTAGCACTCTAAGAGAAAGTCGGTGCCACTTTTAGGTCCTTAGATTCTTCTGAGTATAGGTAGAAACCTTCGCCTGACTTACGACCTAGCTTGTTCGCTGTTACCATATTAACGAGCAAGGGTGAGGGTGCATACTTAGGATTACCAAATCCATCTTGCAGAACTCTCATTATAGAAAGGCAAATATCCAATCCTATAAAATCTGCTAATTGCAATGGACCCATAGGATGCGCCATCCCCAGTTTCATAACGGTGTCGATTTCTTTGACACCAGCAACGCCTTCATGGAGTGTGGTGATGGCCTCATTGATCATAGGCATCAATATTCTGTTGGCTACAAAACCTGGATAGTCATTAACCTCAGTTGGGATCTTGTGCAGCTTCTCAGATACTGCCATAATTGTCTGCGTCGTCGCATCATCAGTGGCATAGCCTCTTATGACCTCTACCAGCTTCATAACAGGTACAGGATTCATAAAGTGCATACCTATGACCTTTGCAGGCCTTTTTGTGGCAGAGGCAATCTTTGTAATTGATATGGATGAGGTGTTACTCGCTAGTATGCAATTTTCGGGTGCATGATCATCCAGGGACTTAAATATCTTCAGTTTGACATCTAGGTTTTCTGAAGCAGCCTCGATAATCAGATCTGCATCCTTAATAGCTTCAGTAATATTGGTATGCGTTGTTATATTTTCTATGGTTTCCTCTTTATCTGTCTCCTTTATTTTTTCTTTAGCGACCATTCTCCATAGGTTCTTATCTATTGTTTTTAGGGCTTTTTCTAGCCTATCTGCGCTTATATCCACAAGATTGACCTTAAATCCATTCATTGCAAATACGTGTGCTATACCATTGCCCATTGTTCCAGCTCCTATTACAGCTATATTTTCCATAGAAAAGTTTGTTTATCTGTTATTTTTGGTGAAAATAGGTATTGTCTAGTAACCATCTAGGTTAAGACCTAAGTTTTCCCAAGACTTAAAATATTATGAAGTTAATTGTTGAAAGCGGAGCGACCAAGTCAACTTGGGTCCTTCTTAATGAAGGCCAAACAGTGGATACACGTATTCTGAAAGGAATCAATCCCACCTCCAATCCCTCCAGTGTAGATTATGTGTCTGATTACCAGCATCCAGACAAGGAACATGTTACCTCTATTCATTTCTACGGGGCAGGCGTATCTTCTCCAGTAGCGGTTGATCACCTCAGGAGTTCTCTTGATGCTCATTTTTCTTGTGATACTGTGGAGTTAGAGCACGATATACTGGCTGCGGCTAGATCTGTGTCTGCTGACCAATCGTCAATTGTCTCGATATTAGGTACTGGTACCAATACTGTCGTT
Source organism: uncultured Saprospiraceae bacterium (assembly GCA_937929835.1). Lineage (GTDB taxonomy): Bacteria > Bacteroidota > Bacteroidia > Chitinophagales > Saprospiraceae > RFSX01. Next base: position 2,192 of record CALFUU010000110.1, read on the forward strand.
TTTGATGGATCTCAAATTACGCAGTCGTTCAAGGCACTAGGTTATATGTTTGCCGATTATGGTTCTGGTTTCCATATAGGGAAGCAACTCTTAAGAGCCTATTATGCGCATCAAATGAATGATATCGACTCGGCTAATTTTAAGAAAAGCTATTTGGAAGGGAAGGATGATTTGCTATTTAGAATATACAACTCTCCTCGCCCTAATTATGAGACGGCTCAGCTGTCTAGATTCTTGGATCAGGCCACACCAGAATTAAAAGATCAGATATTGACGACCTGTTTTGATAGTTTTTTCGAGCATCAAATACGGCCTATCAGAAACCACCAAGATTATCCGCTAAACTTTGTAGGATCTATTGCTTCGGTTTTTGAAAAAGATCTGAGAATGGTAGCCAAAAAATATGGATTAGAAATTTCAATTATTGAAGGCAATCCTATCAATGGATTGTTGGATTATCACAATAACTAATGGCAAAGAAAAGAATAGCCGTATTAACATCAGGTGGAGATGCGCCTGGGATGAATGCAGCTGTAAGAGCGGTGGTCAGGACCTCTATCTATTATGGGTATCAGGTACTCGGTATTTATAGAGGCTATGATGGTCTTATTAATGGAGATGTCAAAGTCCTCCGCAAAGGTGATGTAGCCAATATTATACACCGAGGTGGGACGATTCTAAAGACGGCGAGGAGTCAAGAATTCATGACAAAAGATGGAAGGGCCAAAGCTGCTCAAGTCTTGAAGAATGAAAATGTAGAAGGGCTTGTCGTTGTTGGCGGTAATGGTAGTTATACAGGTGCTATGAAATTGGGTGAGGAGCAGAACATCAAAGTCGTCGGCGTGCCTGGCACCATAGATAATGATATATATGGAACAGATTACACTATAGGCTTTGACACAGCTATCAATACTGCCGTAGAGGCTGTCGATAAGATCAGAGATACAGCTGACTCCCATTCTCGTTTGTTTTTCATTGAGGTAATGGGACGACATAGTGGTTACATAGCTCTCTATACGGGAATAGGTAGTGGTGCCACTAAGGTATTTCTTCCAGAAAGGGATGATGATATCAAAGCATTTATCGCTTATCTCAAAGAAGCTGGTAGAAGAAATAAATTATTTAATCTAGTCATAGTCGCTGAAGGCAATACCAACGGCGGTGCTGCTGAGATGGCAGAAAAGGTTAAGGAAGTCGTAGATATGGATGTCAGGACTGCAGTTATTGGGCATTTACAGCGAGGTGGAGCACCTACAGCCTCCGATCGATTCCTAGCGAGTAAGCTGTCTTATAATGCGGTCAGAGCCTTGATAGATGGGCAGACCGGCGTCGCTATTGGTCTCGTAAACAAAAATATCGTCTACACACCTCTTATAGAAGCCATTACAAAGAAAAAGGAACCAGAAGAGGGCATAATTCAGATGGCCGAAATACTTTCTTTATGATTGCGATTATCACGACTACCCTATCTAGTAAAAGCGATGCTCTATCCTTAGGTAAAAAACTACTTGATCAACGCTTGATAGCGTGTTCTCGAATCTCAAAATCTATAAGCCAGTATTATTGGAAAGGAAAGTACCAACAGGCAGCCGAATATACCTTAGTGCTCAAGACATCGATAAGTAGAAAAAAGGAAGCTGTTAAATATCTCAAGAAAAATCATCCATATGACATACCGATGATTATTTCTGAAGTGTTAGAGGTAAATAACGCTTACCTTGCTTGGGTCGACCAGCAACTTGATTAATGCGAAATCTTAGGTTTTACTTATACTACTTCTTGACTGCTCTACCAGTTTTTGCGAGTTGTCAGATAGAATTTGCGGATGCAGTCATAGACCAATTCTATAGTAATGCTAATCCTGATTTCAGTGACTTTTACGGTAACAATGGCACAACAGATTTATGCAATGTGTATCTGGTGGATGTTGGCGACTTTATTCTTGGGAATAATGATTCCTTGGTCGCCATCACCGAGAATAGCTCTATTACCCTCGCTTTTACGGATAATTTAGTATTTGATGCCGTGGATCAGGATGATCTCTTCGTAGAAGAGATAGGCGGTGGCCAAGAGTTTGGAGAGCTCTACGTAAGTCCCGATGGCATAAATTTCACCTTCTTGGATATGCTCAATGGCGCCACTCTCAATAGTTTTGATCTTAATGATTATGCATATGATGACGTTGTCAAGGCGGTAAGAATCGTCGGCGGTAATACAGGTGGTTGCATCCCTGGATTAGACGTTTCACGTGTCTACGGCGTTGAAGGTGCAAATTGTTTGTGCGGCGCAGACCTAGCTCCTTTTCCATTTGAGTTGTGTAATCAAGATACTTTAGTGTCGCTAGAAACTATACCTCTGCAAGGAATGACGGGCCAGTGGATTGGTCCTGGTGTGGAAGATAATTCTTTTAATCCCTTGGGTCTAGAAGGAACTGTAACGCTTCAGTATTTGGTCAATTTTGGTCATCCAGTCTGCCCTGTGGATACAGTTGATTATCAAGTGACTCTATCCACTTGCGATTGTGCTGGTGTACTGAATGGATTGTCTACTGTTGATGACTGTGGAGTATGTCTCGAGCCTGGTGACCCCCAATTTAATCAGAGTTGTCTTGATTGTGCAGGGTTATTAAATGGCCCTGGTCTTATAGATACGTGTGGTGTTTGTCTCGATCCCTCCGATCCACTTTTTGGCATGTCGTGTTTTGATTGTATGGGTATTCCGGATGGGCAGCATATAATTGATTTGTGTGGAGACTGTTTATTGGCTTCTGATCCTCTATTCAATCTTGGCTGTCCAGAAAGATTTCGAGTCTATATTCCCACAATATTCAATCCTGGGAGTGGTGGCTTAGATGAATCATTTGGTATACAATTTAATCCTGAAAATATTGGTCAGTTAGTGCGCTTTGAAGTCTATGACAGATGGGGTTCCTTGCTGTTTCAAATTCTAGATACTCCGCTAGTTGAGGTGGATCAATGGTGGGATGGACGCTTTGCTGGTTCTGAATTAGAATCTGGGGCTTACAGCTATCAGTATCATATAACCTACCCTGAGATGGCACCGGATATAGGTGTCGGCACATTGGTATTAATAAAATAGAAATGGAAATAAAGATTATTAATACAGGTCTTTTTAAGTTGGATGGCGGTGCTATGTATGGCGTAGTACCCAAAAAGCTCTGGAGCAAACTAAATTCTCCTGACGAGAATAACTTGTGTACGTGGGCGATGCGGTGCTTACTTGTCAAAGAAGGGAATAGAGTGATTTTGTTTGATACAGGTATGGGCGATAAGCAAGATGAACGCTTCAGATCTCACTTCCAGCCACATAATACTATTGGTCTCGTAGGATCTTTAGCGCATGCGGGAGTGGCAGTAGAGGAGGTGACTGATGTATTTTTGACACATTTACACTTTGACCATTGTGGAGGTGCACTTGAGCGATCATCTAAAGGGGATATTGTCCCAGTCTTCCCCAATGCTACCTACTGGACCAATGAGGTTCATTTGGAATCTGCACTTAAGCCCAACTTTAGGGAGAAAGCCTCCTTTTTGAAGGAAAATATAGTGCCCTTGATGGAGCACAAAGTATTGAAGTATCTTGATGTTCAGGATGGCATTCACTTTTCAGAGAACATTACGGTAGACTTCTATAATGGCCACACTACGGCTATGATGGTCCCAACGATTAAGGCTGGCAATAAGCATATCGTCTTTGCAGCAGATCTATTACCCTCTATAGGCCATGTACGGATGCCCTATGTTATGTCCTACGATATAAGACCCTTAGAAACACTTAAGGAAAAGAGTGCTTTCTACGATAAAATATTAAATGATCAAACCTATGTTATGTTTGAGCACGATAAAGATTATGCGTTTGGTCAGTTAGAACGAGATGAGAAGGGTCGTTATGACATGCGGGCTTGTGAGTCGACCCAGGTATTGGGTACATCTTGATATGTTCCCAATAAAAATGCCCCAAGTATTTCTACTTAGGGCTATGAGCGGAGGAAGAGGGATTCGAACCCCCGGTACGTTGCCGCACGCTAGTTTTCAAGACTAGTGCATTAAACCAGCTCTGCCATTCCTCCTTATAAAAAAAGTCGCTCATCTTTCGGAGCGACTGCAAATGTATGATGTATTCTTATAATCTGAAACTTACTACTAAGAAAGATTTGCGATATCTCTAATTAATATGCTCTTTCTCTTAAAGTAGATCTGATTTTGCCTTTTTAGGTCATTTAAAACGTAGGTAACCGTCTGTCTAGAAGTGCCAGTATAATTGGCGATATCTTGTTGTGTCAAGCTGTGCTTGATCAACATCTCCAATCCTACTTGTCTACCATTTGTTTTTGCATTATCCTTAAGAAAGTCAATAATGCGCTCTCTTGCATCTTTAAATACAAGTGATTCGAATCTATCTTCCAAATAACTCAGTTTACGACCTAGCATTTTGATGAATTTCTCAGTCAGTTGCCAGTTATCTTTTAAGTACGCTTTAAACTCCTGAGAGTTGATAGAGAAGCAAATTATATCTTTGTCAATTGATTTAGCAGTGTTGAGTCTATTGTCTTGTCCAGAAAGATACTCCATACCAAAGAGTGTCCTAGGATGTATGATAGTCTTGATCACCTCTCTACCTTCTCCAGACTTTGATATTATCTTAATTATTCCTTGGATAAGTATAAACACCTCTTCAGGCTCATCTTCTACTCGATAAATAATCTGATGCTTGCTGTACTTCTTAATGGTTGATAGTGAGGCCAAGTCTAGTAAGTCCTCTTGTGGTAGGCTCTCAAATAATGATACTTCTGATAAGTATTGCGCCTTTGCATTTAAATCCATTCTTCAGTTTTCGGTATTTGTAATTAATCGTTAAGGCTAGGCATAGGCCATAGCTGGATAGACGATAATAAAATGAAGATGGATAAGGAAAAAAGAATCTACGTTATTCCACAATAATGGAATCTAAAGAAACTGTATAGGCGGTAAATATTCCTTGGCCTCTTTCTATGTTTGATACTGTTGGAAATGGAGCATCAAAAGGTCCTTGGTCAGATTCTGCCTGTAGGGTCAATGACCTATGAAAGTCATAATACTCCTTGGCTACAGTCTTAACTTTAAGGTAGATTTTAGATGGATTGGATGGTAATTGTGACTTTCTAATACTTAGGTTAAAAGTGTTAAAATTACCTGCTCTGTTAACATCAATAAGTATGCCATCAATATGTGAAAGACCGAAAACAGAGGCTTCGCCCTCCGCAACGGCTTCGATATTGAGGTATTGCTTGGATGGATCATCAGCAGATGCAGCTACGTATGGTATAATGTGATAGAAATTATCTTCAAGCTCTGGTACTGATAATTCCATTTGAAAGTCATAAGTATCTATATTATCAGTGGCTACAGGCACGGGAATGATAACTTCTCCAGCTATCGGAATTGTGGTCTCAGCGTAGATGTTTTCTAGGCCGACGACAGCTAGATTGGCTGTAAGGCTTATGGTGTGACCTGGCTGATACTGAAAGGCATCATTAATCCATTTCTGAGCTACATTTTGATATCTAAAAGTTTTATTTGTAGCTCCATTATCTAAGTTTGATAAGAATGGCTCGTTGCCGTTTTGGAGCGCTTCTCCAGGATGAGAAGGACCTTCATTCAGACTAAAGGTTGTCGTCAATGTCATTTCTATTACATCCGTACCCACCTCAAATTCTGACAAGATGACAGCTTGTTTTACTGTGTCCTCATTTTGAGGAGAGAACTCCTCAGAGCATGACATAATTAAAGTCAGCATCAGTAACGTAGCTAATATGTATCTGGTCGGTTTCAAATAGTAAGAGTAACATATTATTAGACGAAATAAGTCTAAATAAGTAACAGATGTAAAGTTAATATTTTGGAGGCTAAAAGGCTTGTTTTTAACGATATTAACAGGGATGTTCCACGCTAATTATGTTAAAAACTGATGCCATAGCTGAAGGTTGGCAAAAATTTGTACAAAAAGAACTGCTCATATCTAATCGTCAGGTCAGAGTTGATTATCTCATCAACATAAAGCGGATTAGTACGTCCATAGACATTGTAGAGCCCCAGGGTCAACTTTGTCTTTCCCCACTTATAATCACTATAGAAATTAAAGCCTAGATCTAATCGGTGATAGGCTGGTAATTCATCATTATTGAGTTCTGAAAATACACGAACGACTGTCAGTCTGTCATTATCATCTATATAGTTGTAACTACTTCTTGAGGGTAAAGTGATAGGAGTACCAGATCCGTATTCCCAATTGGTAGAAAATTCTACGTTTTCATTGAATTTGTGAATGAGGCTAAAATTAATAACATGGCGCCTGTCGTATCTAAATCTAAACGGCTCACCTTGGTTTATAGCTTCAAATCTTCTATTGGCCCAGGATAAGGTATATGAGGCAAGGATATTGGTTTTGCCTCTGCTATTGGAGGCGGAGGTTTCGATGCCATACGAAGTTCCAGATCCTAATGGTATATCATCCTCCCAATCGGTACCTTCTTCTAATCTCAATACGCCAGTCCCATATCGTGTAACATTCTTCAGCTCCTTATAGAAGGCTTCAATGCCGATAACAGTCTGGTTCTTAGTCTGGAAAAACTGTCCGAAAGTTCCTATCCACGAAATCTCTGGAGGTAAGCGTTCTGTAGAAGTTAGCCAGACGTCAGATGGAACACCAAGACCAGTATTAGATAATGAATGTAGAAACTGTCCCATCCTACCCCAAGATGCTTTGAGTGTATATTTTTCTGATCCAGTCTTGAATAATATGCGCGGCTGCGGTATGAAGAAAGTTTTGCCAGCCGATATAATCATTTGGTTGTAGCCAATATTAAGTGCAGAGTGTTGCCCAAGTTTGATCTCGTCTTCGATATAGATATCAAGTTCAGAACCTTGTATATTGATATTGTCACCTTCATTTTTCAAAATTTGCTGAGTTAAGAGCTCCTCTGCAGGGATCAGATTATCTGTGTCATTAGCGAAGATGAATTGGGGTTTGAAATCATGATGCACATAGCCCCCTCCTAGTTTTATTTTATGCTTAGGGTTGGGATCAAAATCTATGTCTAATCTCAGACCAATATCATCTATTGCTGTTTCATAAAAACCAGCGTCATAAGTGGTGCTGATAAAATTTCCAGCCGCTCCCAGCTGGTCTACTCTATCATGATCAAATGAGGTGAAATCATATGATGACCTGTATGCGGTAAAGTTGAAAAAGCTCTTCGCCCCTAGCTGTCCATTCCACCTTAATGAAAGTAGTCGGTTACCAGAATTCCAGCTCAATTCGTCTAAATCATCAAACAACATATCTGATGTCAGCGTCGATACTGAATTGTCAAAGTTGTCATTACCTCTATAATAACTGAGATGGATTTTTGAAGTGGTCCCTATATTAAAGTTGATTTTGGCATTGACATCATAAAATCCTATTTGTGTATTTCTGTCAACGAGTGGATCATTATTTACAAAGTTGTTAAAAGATCTTAACCATGAGTCAACTGTAGTCCGTCTTGCTGAGAATAAAAACGAAGCTTTGTCCTTGATAATAGGACCTTCGATAGAGGCCTTGGCAGTAAGCAGCCCTAATGAAATATCCCCTGCTAACTTTTGGTTATTGCCATCCCTTGTTCTGACATCCAATACTGAGGAAAGGCGTCCCGAATAGTGTGATGGGAAAGCACCTTTATATAGCTTGGCACTCTTGACTACATTGGAATTGAATATGCTAAACATTCCAAATAGTTGGTTTGAATTATACACAGGGATACCATCAAAAAGAACTAGGTTCTGGTTTGTCGAGCCACCTCTCACACTCATCCCTCCAAATCCATCAGCACCAGAAGTAACTCCTGGCATTGTATACGCTAGACGCATAATGTCTGGCTCGCCTCCTACTGGGAGACTTGAGTTTATTCTATCTAAGGGTAGTATGTTGAGGGAGGCATTTTGAGACATTTCAATCTCTTCATTGACTTTTATTTTCCTTGTATCGGTGATGACTATTTCATCTAGAAGATTGTTAGGATCAAGCTTTACATTGACTATTGTGTCATAGCGCAATGGCAATTCCTTGATATCTGTCATATAACCCAAGTAGGAATAGTAGATCTGCTGGGTTCCACTAGGTACAGTAAGACTATAAAATCCATAATCGTTGGAGACTGTACCAGCCGATTCGTCATAGAGAAAAATATTCGCACTGATAAGCGCTTCTCCCGATTGTAAATCAGTTAGATAGCCAGAGACAGTAACAGATGCATCTTTTCTTCTATACCGATTTTTGATTAATACTATTTGATCCCCTATTATTTTATACTCAACGCTGTGACGATCGAGTAAGTAATTGAGTACCGTACCGATTTCTTGTTTTCTTACGGAAAAATTTATCAATGAATCACCTGGTATGATCTCCTCTTGAAAGGCTATAGTGACGCCACTGATATTGCTTAAGTCAAAAATGACTTCTCGGAGGGTTTTATCTATCCCAGAATAATCAATGATAATTTCATCAGGTATGACATCCTGCGACTGCATAGATGTTATAGATAGTAGAAAGAGTGTGCAAAGGCACGTGTATCGCAAAATTCTTATCAAAATCAGTTTTGTAACTTAGAATAAAGTTACCATAATAAGATTTGAAAACTTGACCTTACTTGTTGTTGAGGGGACTAATTAACGTTTTTAATTTCTGAGATTTCAATATCTCTACCCTCTTTTCCGGATTGCTTGATACGCATATCTATAGAAGATGATAATAATTCTAGGACCTCTTCAAGATTTTGAGGCTCCATATTGATGGCTGTGAAGTGTGTTTTTACGTCTGAATCATCAGTTACTTCAATCTGGACGCCGTAGAATTGCTCTATAGTATTGAATACTTCGTATAGCGGTGTGTTATCAAAGGAAAGAACACCATTAGACCAAGCAAAAGCATTTATAGAATTACCAGCGATTACAGAATAAGACCCATTATCTTTTGAAATAATGATTTTGTGGCCACTCTCTACAATCTCTTTCTTATTATTTAACTCAATAGTTACAGCACCTTCTTCAATGTCAGCTATAAGGTCCTCTCCGTCATAATTCTGGAGATTCATTTTTGCTGCATTGGCCATTATTTTAGTCTTGGAAAGATCAAAATTTATAGGCGCAGCTTGTTTCTCTAGATTAAAGTAAGCACCACCATCTAAGTTGCTGACAACGAGGTTGTTAGCATTAAATTTCATTGAAGTGTTGGGCTTGAGTGTAGCAGAAGCATTTTCCGTCAGTTGTACTGGTAATGCTGCCATCTGATCATTGCTGAAAGTCGGTGTGAGCCTACTAGATAGCATATAGCCCCCTAGGAATAACAACACGGCAGTTAATCCTATTAGAATATACTTGGATACCGAACTAGATTTTGGACCAACAATTTGATTTGCTGGTGTGGTAAGGTCGTATTTCTGCGAAAATTTAGAAAAAGCGGCAGAGGAGTCAAAGGTTTCCGCAGCCTTATACGATGAAACCGAATCCCAGATATGCTGAAAGTCGGAGAGCAATTCTGGATTTTCCGAATTGCTTGATAGCCAGCCGTTTAATTCTCTCAATTCGGCGATATTGAGTTCATTATTTAGCTTCTTCGCTATTAACGATATGTATTGTTCCTTACCCACGTATTGTTAAGACAGTTTTTTGAAGTAATACCCCTATTCAATTATTGCATTTCTTCATTTTCTAGCAGATTTCTATAAGAAGCCATTTCTTCCCGTAAAATTCGAAGGGCCTTTGACATCTGATTTTCCACTGTTTTGACGGAAATATCGAGTTTTTTAGACACTTCTTTGTAGGATAACTCTTCAAATCTGTTGAGAACAAAGACTAAGCGACACTTTTCAGGGAGTCTATCAATCACTTCATTCAGGTAGTCTTCTAATTCCTTGTACTCGAGCTCTTGCTGAGAACTAATGGAATTGTCGGTAAGTTCAATATTTAAATCGTCAGAATCAAATATATCCTTGCTAGATTTCACCTTATTGATGGCCCTGTTAAAAACAGCACGCTTCAGATAGCCAGATAAAGATGTAATATTAAGCGAGTCTCTTTTGCGGAACATTTCATAAAAGACTTCTTGTACTATATCCTCAGCTAACGATCTTGTTTTGGTGATTCTCATTGCAGAACGACACATAACCTCATAGTACTGGTGGAAGATGAGTTCTATTCCTTTAGAACCGTCTTCTTTAAAAGTTGACAAAATATGTTCGTCAGTATATGACACCAGATATGCTGTTAAGCGTTACAAAATCTTATACGCAACATAATTATTGCGTAACTGTCTCATTATCAGTAAGCTAGGTCTTATTTCGTGGGTAAGAGTCGCTTACTAGACTCTCTTAATACAAAAATGAATCCAACTACCCGATTTAGACACTAAAGCCGATTGTTAAATTTTTAAAATCTTTCGATTAGCCCTTTGTTTCTGTAAAGGCCCTATTGAGACGTTCTATTGTTATTATTGGTTACATTAGCAATTCAAATTAATCTTACAATTATGAAGTTTGTACTATCAATATCCCTTCTAATCCTTACAGCTAGTATAGGTTTAGGGCAAGGCAACAACTACCAAGAATCTAATAAAATAAGTGAGCTAGTATCCTTGATATCTGCTTTAGATGAGGAACACTGTGAAGTTCCCTGCGGAATATATGGTGACTCATTAAGAGTTTCGCTTATTATGGAACATGTCAAAACTGTCGAAAAGGCTATGGATCAGATTAATGCGCTCTCTAAGAAAGCCTCTCCCAATTATAACCAAATTGTCCGATGGGTCATGAATAAGGAAAGCCATGCCGCTGAAATACAAGAAATTGTAGCCAAGTATTTTTTACATCAGAGAGTCAAAATGCCTAAGCCAGACCTCAATAAGAAGGACAGTAAAGTGGCGTACGACAAGTATAATGGTCTATTGCAGAGCTTACATGCGATTCAGGTATATTCTATGAAAGCTAAGCAAGGCACAGATACGAATGTGATAGTCAACTTGGAGAAGGCTGTCAATAAATTTGAAAGCCTTTACTTTCATGGTCACGAGCACTAAAAAAACATATAATATCTAGTCCATAAATTGGAATAGAATATATCTTTGCGCACCGATTGCGAAAAGATAAAATGGTGATTGTAGCTCAGTTGGTTAGAGCATCGGTTTGTGGTTCCGAGGGCCGCCGGTTCGAATCCGGTCTTTCACCCAAAGCGGGACAGGTTGCAAAACTTGTCTCGTTTTTTGTTTTTAGACCTTCATAAACCTTTAGATAACAGACACTTATGTTGAAGAAGGAGGTAGCTTGGGGTGTTCGGACAACCTCTTCATCAAGGTCCACTGAAAACTGTTGAGGAAACACACACTTTAGCATTTCCCCTTTTACCTTATTGCTTGATTCTGAATAGATTATGCTTAGGTCTGCTAGTACATTCAGGGTGTTCGAACTCACTTTTGGTGCTTTATTTAAGTAGGCTAATTCTCTGCTTAGTTCTAGATCAATCCACTGTAGACAGGTTGATATAGAAACTATTTCTCTAAGGGGTCAGCTTGCGCCATTTTCTTGTATAGAGTAGCATAAATGCTATTCTTTGGAGGGGGGGTCAGCTTGCGCCATTTAGGGGGTCAGCTTGACGCCATTTAACAATTTTTACGAAAAGTGAAACCAAAAGTGTAATTGGATATCGCTATCTATCAAGAATATACATGGGAGCAAGCACCCTGGGGGTATTTAAAAAAAACGTGTATGTGGGGGGATTATCTATACAGAAGCTGATGTTCTGGAACTGTTTCTATAGAGACTGTTCATTAAACTGTGTCTATTAACTTAGCACAAATGAAAGATAAATTAGAACTAAGTAAGGATCTAGAGACTAAGCTTCGCAACCATTTAAAGTCGAAAAAGCCTTTGTTTGGTAGTGACAGTCCCTTTAGTGG
>CALFUU010000111.1 GCA_937929835.1 uncultured Saprospiraceae bacterium
AAGGAATTTGAAAAAGCCCTACCCGATAGTTTTCTACGTGTGCACCAGTCCCACTTGGTTAATCGCGACCAGATAGATGCCTACATCAAGACGGAGGGCGGCTATCTTAAGATGAAAGACGGGGCAGATGTACCTGTCTCCATCCGGAAGAAGGCGCAGGTTGTGGAAATGCTGAAGTAGTCAGTGGAGATGTAGAGAGGAGCACACTGAGGTTGGCTTGGTGTTGTAAAGGTCCGAGTCCCAATCATTAACATATATGATAATGATATCGAGGCATTTATGTCCTATAGCATTCAACCCACGAAATAATTTTGCGCAACACTTGATTTTTAAAAAATCAGTATTTATCTTTATTTATAAAGCATATATGCTTTATAAACAGTAAAATCTTATATGGGACGCGAAAACCACTTAGATAAGTCCTATCCGCAAATTGAGAGCTTTTTCGACGGCTATAGACTCAAATCATTCAATTATTCTAAGATAAGGGACATTGTAAATGAGAAACGAAGCGAATGGCAGATTTCTCAAAATAGATCTCTGAAGAACATTCTAAACTACCTAATAAAGAAGAATGTTCTCTTTTCAAATACGGTAATTAATCCTGAAAATGAACAAAACCAAATTTACACTTGGAAGACAAAAGATGATTACTCAATAATCACAGGAATTAAAACCGATGGCTACTTTGCTTTCTATACTGCTGCCTACTTTCACGAATTAACATTACAGATTCCTAAGACCTTTTATATTAATCGTGAACGATCATATGATTTAGCACCACCTACAAATAACAACTTAAATCAAGCTGGGATTGACCAGGCATTTAGCAAACCTCAAAGGCGAAGCAAGACAGTCTATCGATATAACGATAAAAAAATAATATTTACTAATGGGAAGTATACCGATAAACTAGGAGTCTATCCAACTACACAGTTCAATAGAAAGGGTAGTTACTTTAGTACTGACATTGAAAGGACACTTATTGACATTAGCGTTAGGCCCGTTTATTCAGGAGGAGTTTTTGAAGTGTTACAAGCATTTAAATTGGCAAAAGAAAGAGTCGATTTAGAACTCCTTAAAGATTATCTAAATGAATTAAACTACACTTATCCTTACGAACAATTAATTGGATTTTATCTAGATAAAGCAGGCTACGAAAACGATGAGATTGAGCTTTTTACTGGGCCTAAAAATTTTGATTTCTATTTAACGTATGAAATGAGGAACAAAGTTTTGTCAAAAAAATGGAGAATATACTACCCCAAAGGAATGTAAGGCAACTATCGCTAACACTATATATCACGCCATAGGCTCCTTCGTCACTACGTCGGATATAATTATCCGTAATAGTTAATATGAGAGAAAAATATTACGTAGCAATAATATTCATACTAATTCCATTGTTCACAGTCGGGCAACAGAATATTAGCCAGACTATGTTATATCAAGAATGCTATTTGCTATGTGAGTTATCAGAGAAACATAGAGGTCTTGCAGTCGACATTCTGTACAATGAAAATATAGGCAACTTGGAAAAGCGAATACAATTGTCTAAAGAACAATATCGAAAAGCAATAGAGTTATATATGAGAGCAATAATTAATAAATGCAACACTACGTCAAATGGAAATAGCAGTAGAGCCAATCTAATACAATGTTTAATTAGCATTGAAGAATATGATGAAGCGCAGAAAGAGCTAACGATACTAGAAAATAGCTATAGATATGATTTGCACTCTAATGGACCTTACAACAAAGATTTCTTTGAGTTGTACTTTGGCATACTTGATCGTGATTCACATTATGGAGAACTTAGAAAGAACGGCATCGTCTTTCATTGTGGAAATTCATTCACATATATGTACTCGGCAAAATATCAATTAGAGCTAGCTATTAAAAGATGCAAAACTCTATTTATAAGAAAAGAATGGAATTACCTAACGGAGTATTTACACAGCCTCCCAATTAGCCTTATAGTCGAGGAAGATAATTATCCAGATTATTACAAGGTACTGAATCAATTTTTGGCAATTAGTCTCCTAGAGCAAGATTCAGCTATAAACCTAATTAGTCAATTAGAAAATTCTAGTCTGCAAAAATCAGATATTAATAACGTTCCATATTTTTCAATGTTATATTTCAAGCCTAATACGCATCATTTAAAGATTGGCAAATACTATTTCGGTCTTCAGCTTAAGAAGGACTTATTAATAGAAAATGAAATGAGACACATAGAAATAATTAATGACTTGGAATTAACAAGAAAAATAAGAAACGCTATCTATAACAAGCGATAACGAAGATCATTCTGTCAGAAATAAATATAAAAATATTCTACGCCACTATGACCTTTCTTGTATCCTCAATGTGAGAACCATCATCCCTCTGTTTCGCTCGCTGCAATCCAATGAAAAAGTGAAAGAAGAATATTTATATCTGGGAAGACATTTGAAATTGCATTCAAAGAAGAATAAAAAGAAGACAGAACAACAGACAAGAGTAGTAGCTCCTTCGTTGCTACTACTCTTATCATCATCCCTTCAGGCAGGTGCCTTCATTTTATCAGGCAATAAAAAGCAATTTTTTATTGTCGATAGTTCTATTGGTGCTTAGTAGATATTACAGCCACTATGATAAGAGGTGACTGTGATCAGTACATCTGTGTCAGATACTTGAGACACTTGGACAGGTTGATCTAACTCTATGCGTATCTTGTGTATCTGGCCTTGGTCATTAGACAGGTACACAGATTTTTCTTCATAGACTTCTCTTTCTGCTTTGGTCTGTAGCATAGACTTGAGGAGGTGGTGTGCTTCGCTAGGCTTAGTGTTTTTGAGGAGCACGTTGAGTCTGTATCTGTATTCTCCATCTGTCTGTGAGTACCAGTTGTCTCCTTCTAGATACTTGGTGAGGCTATAGCTGTTGTCTAGGACAAGGGTGTCAGCCACTTGCGTCTCTCCATAGTTAAGGTCTAGCCAATTGATAAGTGGGTAGGTCAGGTCGTGGTCGTCTCTCGTTGTGGTGCCGTCGATCGCACTCGGAAGTGGTAGAGTAGAGAGGAATCCATTAAAGAGATAGCCTTCGTTGCCTTCGTGCTTTACTTTTACCCAGATGCCTTCTATCCACTCGATTTGTTGCTGCTTATCTGTGTGCTCCACGATTTCTACTTTATCACCGTATGGGATGATTTTAATGATCTGCCCATTAGTCTCTGGAGTGGTCCTTAGATTGAGGCCTGAGGTCGCATAGACATAAGACAGAGAAGAGATAGGCGTAGGTGTGCCTTTGGCCATAAGTCCTTGAGAGAGGAGAGTCAGGACTAAAAATGCAATTAGATACTTCATAATGACAAGTTTTATTTGTTAGGTAAGGGATGGTGCTGTTAGACTTCCATCCTAATCACAATTCAAAGGTGCACCTGTATCACGGTAGGCGACGTGGGCGATGAGTAAGTGCGGAGAGTTTTTGAGTATGCGTGAGAAGACTGCGCTATTAGACGGGTAATGCGCTGCTCAGCAGAGGACAGCGAAGTTTATTTACTCATACATCTTACAAGTCGTTATATCAAGGCGCATCTATCTCCTTTTGTTGTTGAGGATCAGGACTTTACAGATATGGATTTCTTTAAGTTGATGGAGATAAGATAGGTCGCCTCAGAGGAATCGCTAATGAGCTACTATTTTTTTAAAAGAGCAGAATTGTCAATAAGCATTCAGATATGCAGTATTTGAATAAAATTGTAGGGGTAGTGTAGTATTGTCGTGTCATCTTTAAGATTACTAAGCCCATCCAAACTCAATTCAATGATTACAAGGTGTTTACCTCTCATTTCAAAGTCCTCATTTACGCTGAACACAAGCTTTGTGTTCAGAAGCGCTTTGTCTTTCTTGATCTGTATTTTTATATGTTCCCAAATTTTAGCTACCAACTCGCGCCCTGTCAATAATGTCGACTTGGGTGAGGAGAGGGAGATATGTGCTGATACATCCATTGATCCTAGTTTTAATATGGATGATATGGTAGTCGCTACCATGTCACCAATCGGCTCAGGCTGGTGGAATGACCCAACACAGTGGGACTTAGGTAGAGTGCCTACCAGCGATGATATGGTTGTCATACCAGCAGGGTCCAATATTCACTTGCGTGGAGATTGTAAGGCAAGAAATATTACTATCAATGGCCGGGTTGGGTTTATTCCCGATGCTAATTTTAACTTGACAGCGGAGTGGATAATGGTTATGGGTCCCAACGCTAAGCTAGATATCGGAAATCTTAACAACCCCTATTTGGCTGAGGGGACGATTACCTTGACGGGAGAAGATGATGGAGATAGTATGATGGGAATGGGCGATAAATTTCTTGTTGCTATGAATGGGGGATCTATCCGCTTACATGGAAAGCGTAAATTATCTTGGACACAGCTAGACGCAACAGCCGATGCAGGAAGTAGTCAGATCACATTAAAGGAAAATGTGGATTGGGAAGTAGGTGATAGAATAGTCATCGCTTCTACTGATTTTGACATGCATCATGCGGAAGTCAGGACCATTACAAGTGTTACGGGTAGTAAAGTGACGCTTAATGCTCCACTTCAATATAAGCATTTCGGTAAGCTACAAACCTATACCAGACCTGATGATCCTTCTCTGACTTGGACCTTGGACGAAAGAGCAGAGGTCGGATTATTAAGTAGAAATCTGACTATCCAAGGAGACGCAGGTAGTGAGACGACGGGCTTTGGAGGGCATATTATGGCCATGCCAGGAACGATGTTGAAAGCGGATAATATAGAGCTATATCGTATGGGCCAGAAAGCTAAATTGGGACGTTACCCTTGGCACTGGCATTCATTGGGCGACGGCGGACAAGGTCAATACCTACAGAACTCAAGTATACATAATACCTATAATAGGGCCGTCACAATACATTCAACTAATAGCACTCAGGTTAATAGAAATGTAGCTTATGATAATCTAGGTCATGCCTTCTTCTTTGAAGACGGAAATGAGATCAATAATGTCATGCAATATAATCTAGGACTAGTCACACGACGACCTTCGGCTCAGGATGCAT
This sequence comes from uncultured Saprospiraceae bacterium, assembly GCA_937929835.1. GTDB lineage: Bacteria > Bacteroidota > Bacteroidia > Chitinophagales > Saprospiraceae > RFSX01. The sequence continues at coordinate 5,077 of CALFUU010000111.1, forward strand.
TATTGCCGTCAGATATAGATGATGAACGTAATATGAGTGGACCTGCGACTTTCTGGATCACCCACCCACTCAATAAGATTAATTTTAACCATGCAGCGGGTTCAGATGGTTCAGGGATTTGGTTTGCGCCCCACCAGAATGCCAATAGTGGCGCTTTCGTTCCTGGATTGAATCCTAACAATATACCTGTCCCACAAGGAAATTGGGATAACAACGTGGCGCACTCTTCTAAACATGGTCTACTTGTAGGACCTACCGTTTTCCCAAATGATACCACTCAGAAAGTAAACCCCAACCTTGATTACTACCCATCTCAAGCACCGGGTAATGCAGTTGTTACAGTTAAAAATTATACTCTATTCAAAAATTTATTGGGTGCTTACCTACGTGTGGGGCAGAGCGAGCGCGACACCTATTGGGAAAATTTCGTTGTCGCCGACAATTACAAAGGAGAGGCACTGACCTGGGCAGGTGAAATGCATCGGTTCCTCTGGGTAGGGGGATCTGAAAATTATGAACCATATAACTCTGGCAATTTTGACGCAATAGGTGGTGCATCTGGATTAGTGCACATGCATACGATCTATGACGGACCTACAAGAATATATGACTCCTACTTCGCTGATGTAGATCGTCCAGAAATGTCATTGTTCGATCAATGGGGCGCTAATCTGAAGTTTACAGGCCATACTCTTAGTAACACAACAGTTGCTCCTGGTTCATTCAATGTTAATTGGCGTAATTTCCCCAACCGACCGGTATGGAATAATGCAGTCATTTATGATGTGGATGGCAAGGTAACAGGAAGAAGAATGACCGCTATGCATCTCGATATCCCAATCTTGAGAAATGAAACGACGACTTTGATTAAGCCAGATCGAAATGGAGCAAAGAGCAACAATCGCTACGCATATGTGGAGGTGGCCCCATCTGATGAGTCTAATGGGAACAAAAGACAACGGTCCGTCACAGAGCGATCTGATGGAATTATTCAAGAAGACAATTTTGTAGAAATAGAAGGTGTCAGCATAGTGCCTATTATGAATAGGGGTTACGCATACACATTGACTTACGAAGATTATCTACCGTGGCGTAATCGTATTGATTACTATAGTATGAATGCTGGGGAAGATATGATTTTAGGATTTCCAGGAGCCCCATCGACAGCATCTGCATTTCTCTCAAGTGCTCCGGGTCAAAATAGTGTTGGGGCAAGACTGCCCGAAGTAAATTCTTTGGAACTATTAAAAAATACTAATCAATCTGCTTGTGCATTTGATGGGACAACTTTTTATGTAAAATATATCGCTGACTCAAATGCAAAGTTTGAGGATTTTCTGTTGCAGAATTCAGTGCTGGTCTACACGGATTATCCTAATCAGATAAATGTCAGCTACTCTGATGGTAACCCCAATGGTCCCGGACTATGTCCAGTTGAAGTGATTAGTTTCGGCAGTACGGCGCTGGCGGAGGCTCGCACAGCCTCATTGGGTTCAGATATCAGTATTAGTGCTGTAACTGGTAGCACTTCTTGTGGTGGTTCGAATGAATTTACAGTGAGTAGGGTAGGCAATGGTACTTCTGGTTTTGCGGATTTTCATTATTTCCCATCTGCATTCCTAGATTGGTCAGAGGCAACTTCTTTATCTATCGAAATGTGTGGCGGAGCTGTGGAATATGTAGTGTTTGTTGGAGATAATGATAGCGGGTATAGTCGACTGGGTGAAGCCGTTTTTGGTGGGAACTTCACTGCACTATTGCCCACTGACAAAAATAGTAAGGACCAGATAAACGATATTATAATTAGAGTACAGACGCAAGACTTAACGCCAAATCAATCTGTCACTTTTAATTTAAAGAAGATAGAAGCGATACGTGAATTAAATTTGGATCAATACATTGCGGTGAATTCTGGCGGATTTCAGAAGCGAAATTCTGTATCTGTATGTGATGGAGATAGAGTCCTGCTGGATATGGGCGGTATATTTGGATCAGATTGGAATTTCACATTTACTCGACCTGATGGACAGACCATAGGAGGAGGAGCTAATGGCGCACAACGGGATCAGATTCTACTCCCAACAATACAGGATGGAAGCGTCAATGAAGGAGAATGGACAGTCACATATACTGATCCAGAAGGATGTAGTCATAGCGAATCATTTACAATAACTGTTTCTAAATCTGATTTGGATCAATACATTGGGGTAAATTCTGGTGGATTGCAAAAGCGAAATTCTGTATCTGTATGTGATGGAGATAGAGTCCTGCTGGATATGGGCGGTACATTTGGATCAGATTGGAATTTTACATTTACTCGACCTGATGGACAGACCATAGGAGGAGGAGCTAATGGCGCACAACGTGATCAGATTCTACTCCCAACAATAAAAGATGGAAGCGTCAATGAAGGACAATGGCAAGTCACATACATCAGTCCGGAAGGTTGTAACAATCGTGAAACCTTCACCATTACTGTAAACACTTGCTCGGGGGCAAATGATTGTACAACTTATGACTCAGAGTCCTTTGAGTCTGGGCTGGGCTTATGGATAGATGGTGGCACTGATGCGATCAGAGGGACTTTTGCACAGAGCAATACAGGTGCTAGTGGTGTCAGGCTTAGAGACAATTCGGGCAGGTCTTCCTCTATATATACAAGGTCAATTGATTTCAGCCAAGCAAGCAGTGTGCTGGTATCATTCTCAGTAATTGCTGTTTCTATGGAATCGGGCGAAGACTTTATGTTAGAGGTGTCTACAGATGGAGGCAATAGCTTTAGTACGATCAAGTCGTGGGCAAGTGGTACCGATTTTACTAATAACGTAAGATTCAGTGTAAATGAGCGCATAAATGCTACTGGGCTGAGCAACACAACCGTCATCAGAATAAGATGTGATGCCAGTACGAACCATGACTTGATCTATCTTGACGATGTACTTATAGAAAACTGTAGTGGTGGAGTGATATCCTGTACACTACTAGGACAATTATGTGATGATGGTGATCCTTGTACACAAGGGGAGACCTACGATAGTGATTGTAATTGCAATGGAGGTATTTTTATGGATCAAGATGAAGATGGCTACTGTGCGGCAGAAGATCCAAATGACAACGATCGATGCGTGCCTGATAATACTGATTGTGGTGGTGGATCTGATTGTGCAACTTATGACTTAGAGTCCTTTGAGTCTGGGCTGGGCTTATGGATAGATGGTGGCACTGATGCGATCAGAGGGACTTTTGCACAGAGTAATACAGGTGCTAATGGTGTCAGGCTTAGAGACAATTCAGGCAGGTCTTCCTCTATATACACAAGGTCAATTGATTTCAGCCAAGCAAGCAGTGTACTGGTATCATTCTCAGTAATTGCTGTTTCTATGGAACCTGGCGAAGACTTTATGTTTGAGGTGTCTACAGATGGAGGCAATAACTTCAGTACGATCAAGTCGTGGGCAAGTGGTGCTGATTTTACTAATAACGTAAGATTCAATATCAATGAGCGCATAAATGCTACTAGGCTGAGCAACACAACCGTCATCAGAATAAGATGTGATGCCAGTACGAACCATGACTTCATCTATCTTGACGATGTACTTATAGAAAACTGTATTGGAGGTCTCGTAGCTCAAAATATCCAATCTAGAAGTATCGAGACGTCTGAGGCGAAAGGAGTTAGATTGGAAAAAGAGATCGATATAGAAAAGACAGACATAGAGACAGCATACAAAATTTATCCTAACCCTGCATATGCATCACTGATAGTCGAAATAGAGGATGTAGATGCATCTGCAGTATTGATCAATAACGCTGGTCAGATGATCAGTGAGTTACAGATCAATGCTAGGACAGATGTATCCTATCTAAGACCAGGCATATACTGTGTAGTCATTAAGACTGGTGATAAGGTGATCGTAAGAAAAATCGTGAAGCTATAACCTTGATTACCTAGGTAAGAGTAAAAAGATACGTCAACCTCCCTAGCGTAGCCACTATGGTTGATATGGCAGATATACCTACAGGGTTATATGTCTATGAGGTATGGGATGGGGGAGTTAGACTTAAGTCTGATCAGTTTGTTAAGGTGGGTGTGGAGTGAGCAACACAGCTCAGCAGAGGACAGCGAAGTTTATTAACTTGTAAATCTTACGAGTACCGATGTCAAAATTCACCTACCTCCTCTTATTGCTTTTGACTTTTACCTCACTTTTTGCACAGAAAGAAGATTATATCTGGTGTCTGGGTGCGGGTGACTTCAAGGAGTTATGGCAAGGCAGCTCTTTTGAGGATCATACTGGAAATACCTTTATGGATTTCAACCAAGAACCTCCCCTTATCTATCAAGATGAGGATAGTCATAATCAATACCGATTAGCTAATTCTCAGATCAACACAACGGACGGTAAGCCTTTAATATATGGTAATGGATTAGAAATTAGATCTTATCTCAAAGATACCTTGGATGGTGGCTGCACCATCTGCTTAGCTTTGGAACCATAGAAGATGTGCAGTAAGCGAGCATAAATTGACCTAAGGATTGAATGTGACGCAGTATCACACATTTGTTCCAACTCCTGAAACTGATTCTAAATACCTTCTATTTTACAGTTGTTTGGTTGAGGGAATTTTATTTTATGATATGATTCAAGACAAGATATAGCGCAAGGAGTTATATTTTGACAAACTTACCAACAGAATATTTTTGATCTTGAATAACTTCATAGAGGTAGACTCCAGGGTTGAGACTTGAAATATTAATTTCTTCGCCACTCTTATACGTGTTAGAACCAACCTTTTCTCCTTTAGAATTATATATGCTGAAGAGAATCGGACTTTGACTATCTTTCAGACTTACTAAGAGATGTGTACTTGCAGGATTAGGATACACTACAGTTTTTTTGTCTAATAAAGATCTCTCGCTGCTTATAACTACCGGAGAATAAAACCATTTCGAACCCAGATCATGAGATCTAAAAAGCAGACCACCTAGTAAATCTCTGTCATAATTACGATTAGTTTCTTCTAACAATAAGTGATTGTGGTGATCATAATCATTACGTGCAGTATTGATAAGATCCGGTGTCATAGATAGTTCTTCGATAAGTGCATCATCCTTATAATCATAACTGGCAATAGTTGCTATAACCCTATCAGGTAACTCTAAAGCATTTGAAATTCTTCCTTTTTCAACATAGTCCAGAGAGCCATAATCATTATAAAAGAAAGTCTCAAAATCTATTAAATCTGGACGAGATATACTAGGTTCCAGTATCTCATATATTCTTCCTTCTTCATCGTAGCTGTATTCAATAATCTTTTCTAGGGAAGAATCAAAGTAAAATTCTTCTCTAGTTATCTGGTTTTCTTCATTGAACTTAAAAGCGGTGCTATCTAGGATCTCATTACTTATGACATCGTAACGCAATATACAGGTTAGGAGACCCTCCTGGTTATGGTGATAAGTAAGTTGTCTAGTTAACACCAAGTCGTCCAATAAGCTATCTCTTTTGAGGGTTCTAATGGTATCTAGTAGTTTATCATTATTATATATATATTCATTAAATCCACTTGGATTATTATTCAGAAAATCTTCATGGCTTGTAAAACTTGACTGTTTTGTGAGGTACGTATCAGAACAATACTCGAAGGTAATTATTGAGGTCAGTTCTGTTTCCAATGGAGGTCTATCAATCCCATTCCATGGGTGAGTAGAAATAGAAGTTATCTTCTTTGCTTGGTTCACTGTCCTTTTTTGATATGTTATTGTTGGCCTTCTTTCTTCACCATCAGGTTCAAAAACAAAACAAAGAGTATTCTTCTCTGTGAAATCTTCGTTATAATACAAATAGCCTTTATTCCATAGGTAGAGCACACTTGGATCATTTGGATGTGGCTCAAATAACTCTACACTATCTAACTGATATTTGCCTCTAAATCTTTGTTCAACATTCTCCGAAATTTGATTATATTCAAAAAGGTCAAAGTATAATTGCTTTCCATCAACAATCTCAGTAGCATCTAATCTCATAGAAAACTCGGGATAGAGATTGGAAAAAGTATTCTGCGCATGCAGAAATGAGGTTTGTGAAAATATAGATACAATTATAAGCGTCTTTAAGAGTTTCATACTAGAAGTTATTCACTAAAGGTAATTCTATTCTGGAACTGTTACAATAATCGATGTAACTACCACCGAGACCTTACTCCGAAAAATTACAAGCTTCATACACATCCAAAAACTCACTCGTCATCATAGCAGTGGCACCCCAAAGGGTATCGCCCTTCACATCCATGTAAGGGACATTTTTGAGAGAGTTGCTGCCGACTTTGAGATCTTTGCGTTGTGGTGGCATCTGTGAAATGAGGGAGTGGATAGAGACTTCGATAGGGTAGGCCACTTCTGATTCTTGGATCTTGTAGCTAGGCTGCCCTTTGAGATAGCCGACAAATGGCCATACATTGAAATTGCTCACAAAAACATAGATGGGACTCAAGGCACCCAGCACTTCTATCTGCTGTCGAGGGATGCCCAGCTCTTCTTCTGTCTCTCTAAGTGCTGTGTCCTCTAGGGAAACATCTTCGGGATCTACCTGCCCACCAGCAAAGCTCACCTGCCCGCTATGCTTGTCGTGCGGATTTCTCTGTGGTC
>CALFUU010000112.1 GCA_937929835.1 uncultured Saprospiraceae bacterium
ACTGATTCTGGTGGCTATTTCTTTGTTAGTAGCGATGATCGTTAATCTTGAGATTTTGAAAACATAAAAATATTCTCTTTTTCTCGAATAGTACGCATTGTATTATTTTCGCAGCAAAACCAATAAACACCTAAAACAATGGACGAGCAAGAGCAAGATGGCCTCACCTTCGGAGATGAAGCCGTATCCAATGCCAGCCTGAGTGAGACACTCAGTGTGGAGAAGTTACAAAAATACAGTTCAGACTTTATGGATTGGCTAGTCGTATTTGTCCCTAAGCTATTTCTAGCCCTTCTTGTGTTATGGATAGGATTCAAGATAGTTGATAAACTAAGCAAGATAGTAGGTGTAGGCATAGAAAAATCTAATCTAGGCCTCGAGGTTACGGAGTTTCTGAAGTCCATTATGACGACCTTAATGAAGGTTGTTGTCCTAGCTGTAGCGGCAAGCATTATCGGCATCAAGATGACAGCCTTATTTGGACTTCTGGCCGCAGCTGGCTTTGCCGTAGGTATGGCGCTACAGGGATTTATGGGCAACTTTGCTTCTGGTCTGACTATCTTATTTCTCAAACCTTACAAAGTGGGTGACTGGGTCTCCGTAGAAGATAGTTTTGGTAGAGTGAGAACCATACAGATATTCAACACCACTCTAGAGACACCTAATGATAAGACGCTCGTCATACCTAATGGCCAGATGACAGATAACGTTATCACCAACTATAGCAATATGGGCAATCTGCGTCTAGACCTTAATGTTACAATGCCCTATGCAGAATCCTTCCCTAAAGTCAAAGAAGTCATCTATACAGCCCTCAAGAAAAGTCAGTATGTGATCTGGGACAAAGAACCTAAGATTGGTATCGAGAGCTATGATAGTCACTTTATCATCTTGGCCGTAAGACCTTACATAGATCCTAACAACTATTGGGATGCTACTTATGAGATACTAGGTCTTATAAAAGCAGCCTTTAGCGAAGCGGATATCAAAGCGGCTTACTCAGAAGGCGTTGAGTTAGGTCCTATCGGTGCCTAAACCTCGTATAACAGTCATCTAGGCCCGTAGATAGCCTGAGCACCAGCGATGTCTCCGGGTTGTAGCTCGGCACGCCCAGTTATAGAAGGGAACATAATATTTTCTGATCCGACGTGACCCAATCCAATCAAATGGCCTATCTCGTGTAGGGCCACATTGGTCATATCACTACAAGCGGAATTAGATATATCAATGATCATTCGGGTGGCAAAATCGGCACAGCCTTCATCTGCAAAAGCAGGAAATCCTATACCGCCGGTAATGAGAGTTGATCTAGAAAAATAGATTTGCACCTCAGCTAACGCTAAGTCATCTACCTCCTCGAAAGAAATATCACAGACCTCTGACCACCGCACAAAAGCAGCTCGCATTTCCGTTGCATAACAAGCACTTATGTCATCAGGATCTAATGATGATAGATTAAGTCCTGTCACAGCTGAGAGATACCTTTCTCCATCCTGAGCAAATGCATAGGTCACTAACCCTCCAGGCTCAGGCGTACCTGTGGCTTCTAGACCCTCATAGTTCATCGGATTGGTTTCACCAAACTTAACACCAAAGAGACAGTAGGCTGCTTCTCCCTCGCCATCACAAGGAAAAATCATAGAACTACAAGCGCCATAGCTAAGTCTCTCAACACCATCACTATCACCATCACGATTACACCCTACAGTTAGGATAACTAAACTACCTACCAATAAAAACCTGAAGTACCGTTCCATAATTTGAAATATTTGTAATGATAAAAATCTACAATTAGAACCAAATTAGGTAAAGTATCATTAAAGACCCTCCTTCTCGTATCGATTTTATGCGACCTAGTCTAAGTATTACTTCGGGAAAAAGAAGAGGCTGTATCCAGCAATTGCTCTAATAAATTTCTGTCATTGGACAAGCGCGGTACTTTATATTGTCTTCCATACTTATCATGTCGACGTTGCCACGCTTCTACACTTCCCTGTTCCAATACATGTACTACAAGCGGTGCCAATGCCATATCCTTATATCGCTTGGCATCATAATCCGAATTCACTGCCCTCAGTACCTTATCCAGTAGTGCCTCGAATTCTGCAAGAGAAGCTGGCTCAATCTCGAATTCTATACCCCACTCGTGCCCACCTCTATCTGTCGTAGACATAAATAGGGGTGCAACTGTATAGTCCTTGATAACGGCACCTGTCTGACGACTCGCCTCCTTGATCGCAGCATCTGTATGTGCAACAATAAGTTCCTCGCCAAAAACATTGAGATATTGCTCCACACGACCGCGTACTTTTATCTTGTAGGGCAACAGAGAAGTAAACTCGACGAGGTCACCTATCTTATATCTGTAGAGCCCAGAAGAAGTTGTGATGACAATAGCATACAGCTTTCCCATCTCAACCTGCCAGAGCGGGCGCGCTTGCGGATTAGCTTGATCCAATGCTTCTAGAGGTACAAATTCATAAAATACCTGATGGTCACAGAGTAAGCTCATACCTTCTTCAGCACTTTTATCCTGTATGGCAAAGTAGCCTTCAGAAGCATTATACACCTCTCTAAAGGTGACCTTGTCTGCAGGCATATACTTTCTCAAAAGCGCAGCGTACGGGCCAAATCCCACACCTCCATGCATATACGTCTTGAGATCTGGCCAGACTTCTGTAAGCGTCTCTTTTCCACTTTTAGCCAACAGTGCTTTTATCAATACAATGGTCCACGTCGGCACGCCACCGATTAGTGTTACCTTATCGTCCATACAATGGGCCACCATCAGCTCTATCTTTTTGTCCCAATCAGCTGTGAGCGCAAGGTCTCTTTGGGGAGTAGAGAAGCGTCTCCCTATTTTGGGATAATGGTACATCATTATTGCAGAGATGTCCCCAGTTGTAATTCCGTGAGGCAGTGGTGTCAAACTGCCCGCCATAATCAGATTTTTCTGGGCAAAAAGCTTACAATGAGGATCTTCATTATATATCGCAGAGGCTGTAAACCAAGTGCTCTTCAGATGGCCTTTCTTGAGATAGGATAGCGTAGTAGGGATAAATTTACTCCTGGCATTCGTAGTGCCAGAAGATTTGGCAAACCATCTCACTGGTTCATTGACCAAGATGCGTGGCACCCCTCTCAACATCTTCTCGATATAAGGATATAGCTGCTCGTACGTCACAATGGGCAGACCCGCAGCATACTGGTCGTAAGTGGTTATCTGGTCAAACTTGTACTGCTTGCCATAGTCACAATTCCGGTTTTTATGTAATATCTGCTTGAGCAGACGTAACTGATATGGGACAGGATTCCTTAGTACCTTTTCTATTTGCCGCTGGCGATACTTAAAGTAACGCCTTAATAACTTGTCCATTAATTCTGGCATCCTTGGAGTTAGGGGAGCTAAATTATACTATCTCCCTCATAACTCAGACATTAAAGACAAACCTATAAGTATAGTGAGTGCTTGCGTTCAGTAATCATAGATACCGAGAAAACACCCCAGTATATCAGCAACCAAGCGCTCGTCCCCGACAAGAAGAGAATGTCCTACCGACAAGGAAATTTAAGAGAGTGATCCTACAGCGACAATATGCTGCTGACCACTCTCTTAGAATATTTTTTATTGTTTAGCTATACGCTTTACAAGAGTGCTACCACCCTCTATATATAACTTAACAAAGTACATCCCAGTGGCGTATTCTTCAAGGGATATAGCCGTATCTGTATGCTCACCAGTTACTAACAATTTCCCAGACCCATCATATAACTCAACATTGGTTAATGGATAATTTGACTCTACATTCACGAGATCTGAGGTTGCTGTAGGATACACCTTGACATCTAAGTCAGTGGGCAAGTCCACAGTAGAAGATGGAGAGATGGTCAAGTTCTCATGATAAGTAATGCGTGGATCAGTAAAATTGAGGGTATGAAAGATGATTATATCCAGATCACCATCATTATCCATATCCGCATGAGAGAGGCACGCCCAACTCAATTGTGGAATCTTAAGGTTAAACGCATTTAAAACTGGGTCTTGGAACTCTGGAGAAGCTGCGCTGCCTATGTTTTCGTAAAAACCGATTTCACCAGACGTTAACCCATCGACGAGCTCTTGATTGCTAAAGATCACATCTAGATCACCATCTATATCCCAGTCTGCAATCAACGTATTCTGATAGTTTTCCGGTGGAAGACCAAATGGAGAACTCACTACAGGAGCAAAATCAGCTAATTCAGAAGTACCTATATTTTCGAGATAAAAGAAATTTTCATGGCCACTACCTAGCAGATCCAAATCTCCATCATTATCAAAATCGGCATTCGATAGTTCCAAGTAACCATAGAAATCAATTCCGAATGGATTAGATTTAGGTGGGCTAAATTCCGCCGCCTCAGCAGTACCAATATTCTCTAGTATAGATACGCTGTTATATTGGCTCCTCAAAATATCCATATCCCCATCATTATCTAGGTCTACAAACTCAAGATGAGGATAACCATATCCTGGCTCTAATGATAATCCAAATAAATCAGCTTGAGGTTCTGCAAACTCAGCTGATTCTGGAGACCCAACGTTTTCAAAATAGAGGATGCTTTCATTGGGCTCCACAGCCATTAGGTCATAATCTCCGTCATTATCCAAATCAACCAATATCTGATCATTGATAA
>CALFUU010000113.1 GCA_937929835.1 uncultured Saprospiraceae bacterium
ATCACACCAATGAAGTCGACGGCCACGCTGTACCAGTGCCGCACTATGGTGTTGTGTTGCCCTGGGATGAGTGGGAAGCCCTTGCGGAAAGGCTTGAGGCAGCTGAGATAGATTTTGTAATCGAGCCCTATATCAGATTCCAGGGCCAAGCGGGAGAGCAGGCCACGATGTTCTTTCTAGATCCTTGCGGGAATGCATTGGAGTTTAAGGCATTTAAGGATTTGGGGCAGATGTTTGCGAAGTAAGGCGTAGCGTAAAAATTCTGAGCCGCAAGTGGGTTATTGTACCTTAGCACCTATGAAAGCCATCTACCTCAACAAATACGGCGCAGCTGACAAAGCCTTTGAAATAAAAGAAGCACCTGTCCCCCAAGCCGGCCCACGTGATGTGGTTATCAAGAGCACTTGCTTCGGACTCAACTTCGCCGATGTGGTGGCCCGCAGAGGTCTCTATCCCGATGCCCCAAAAAACCCGGCCATCCTAGGCTATGATGTAGCCGGGCATATTTCCGAAATCGGCAACGAAGTCACAGAATTCAAGGTCGGTGATCGCGTGGCTGCCTTGACCAGATTTGGGGGTTACGGGGAGTATGTCAAGACTATGGTAGAAGGGGTCACGGCTCTACCCGACTCATTGAGTGATGAGCAAGGAGCCGCCTTAGCTACTCAGGCTTGCACTGCCTATTACAGTGCTGTACACTGCGTCAATTTACAACCCGATGACAAGGTACTTATCCAGGCTGCAGCAGGAGGTGTCGGCAGCATCTTGACCCAGATCGCCAAGCATAAAGGTTGCCAAGTGATCGGCACGGCTTCTAGTGGTAAGATGGACTTTCTCAAGGAGAATGGTGTCGATATAGCTATAGATTACACCAAAAAGGACTTTAGTCAGGTCATCAAGGATAAGTTGGGTGCGGCACCTCTAGATGTGGTCTTTGACTCCATCGGAGGATCTACATTTAAGAAAGCTTGGAAACTGATCCAGCCAGGTGGTACGATGGTCAATTTTGGCGCAGCAGCGCAAGTGGCGGGTAGCAACAAACTGAAGAGTCTCGGTGTGGTCGCGGGATTTGGCCTTTTTACACCCTTACAACTGCTGATGAGCTCTAGATCTATGATAGGCGTCAATATGCTGAGAATCGCAGACCACAAGCCTCAACTCTTCCAGAGGGTCTTCAGTGGTGTGATGGAGATGGCAGATCAAGGCATTATCCAACCTATTTTGTCCAAAAACTATAGGCCTGAGGAGATTGCAGAAGCCCACAGCTACCTCGAGTCACGTCAATCAATAGGCAAAATCACTATAACTTGGTAAGCCACATCCCGAGTTATAAGAAATATGTGAAATTTTGACATATTTTTGCAGCTTATACAAACCAAGGATATGTACAAACTTATCATAGCAACTTGTCTCAGCATCTTTATCATAGGGTGTAAAGGAGATCAAGCAGCAACTGCTGATACGACGACTGCAAAGACAACTACTATCAATACACCTATCAAGGTTGCAGACAATACAGCTAAGCCTAAGGTAGATGTGCCGCCTGCAGGTGTCGCCAATACAAGGACCAGCAATGGTATGGCACCACTTGGATCTATCACCAATCCTATAATGAAAGGGGCTATCAGCAGTGCACCTCCTCGTACCAATCCTATGGCACAACCTGGCGCGCAGGCTCCAGTTAGAAAGCCAGAACCAGCTCAAAATGCCCAAGGTGTATGGCACTTTGTGTGTACAGATGGATGTAAAGGTGGCGCCGGAAAAGCTCAAGCTTGTGCTGGGTGCGGAAAGACCCTAGTCCACAATCAAGCTTACCACGGCAAATAAGCCTGTCTTAGAAATAGTATAACAAGCCCGTACAAAATAGGTACTGCATTTAGCGTCTATGCTTATATAGACCTTGACCGTCCGATACGTCGCACTGTAGCTGCGTATACCTAGTTGTCTGTAAACCTAAATGTGACCTCTCAAAAAAGAGCTCAGTCTTAAACCTATTCTCATCTCGTTTGTAGGAGATAACGGATGTTTTATCTAAAGACCTTAGGACTAGTCAAAGTCCGTCTTAGTTTTGTGTCCGTTTAAAAATTAAATAGGTTTATGACGACAGTACTAAGAAGTTTGGTTTTCTGCATTTGTATCAGCCTGCTCTTACCCCTCACAGTAGGAGCTCAAGCAGTCGAGAAATACAGCCTCAAAGGCTATATCAAAGACGGCAGCAGCGGTGAGACGCTTATCGGAGCGACTATCTATATTTCAGAAACTGGTGATGGTGCGACGAGTAACGAGTACGGCTTCTATTCTATAACCCTTCCACCAGGACAGTATACGGCTGAGTATGCTTACTTGGGCTTTAATTCTACTGTCAAAAAAATAGACCTCAGCAACAGTGTGACCCTAGATATTGAGTTATCAGAAGAAGCAACTGCCTTAGATGAAGTAGTGATCACCGCTGAGCCCGAAGACGAAAATGTCACTAAGGTAGAAATGAGTGTCAACAAACTAGACATCTCGACGATAAAGAAGATGCCTTCGCTTCTCGGAGAAGTAGAAATCATCAGATCGATACAGTTGCTTCCTGGTGTGAGCACAGTCGGCGAAGGTGCCACAGGCTTCAATGTGCGCGGCGGGTCAATAGATCAAAACTTGGTCTTACTCGATGAGGCACCCGTCTATAATTCCTCTCACCTGTTTGGTTTCTTTTCTGTATTCAATCCAGATGCGGTCAAAGATGTGAAGTTGATCAAAGGTGGTATCCCTGCTCGATATGGTGGTCGTCTATCTTCGATACTTGATGTGCGGATGAAAGAAGGCAACAACAAACAACTTACCGTCAATGGAGGTGTGGGTTTGATCTTCAGCAGACTCTCAGTAGAGGCACCAATTGTCAAGGACAAGTCTTCATTTATCATAGCGGGCAGACGATCCTACATTGATATCTTGGCCAAGCCTTTTCTTTCTGATGACCTCGGCGATACAGGCTTAAGCTTTTATGATCTGACATTAAAGACCAATTATAAGTTTAGCGACAAGGATAGATTGTTCTTATCGGGCTACTTGGGTCGGGATAGATTTTCATTTGGAGCAGCGGCAGGGTTTAATTGGGGTAATGCGACTTCTACACTCAGGTGGAACCACCTTTTCAGTGAGCGCTTATTTGCCAACCTTACCCTATTTTATAGCAACTACGACTATCAGATTAGTTTTGGAGAGGATGCCTTTGACAGATTCGATTGGGATGCAAAGATTATTAACTACAGTGCAAAGCCAGAATTCACTTGGTTCCTCAATCCTCAAAATCTTATCAAATTTGGCGGGCAGGTCATCGTGTACGAATTCCAACCAGGCAATGCAGTTGGTGTCTCCGAAGGCATCAGTGCTGACATCGGATTAGATAATAACTATGCTATAGAGAGCGGGCTCTTTATAGAAAATGAACAAGAGCTGGGCAGTAGTCTGAGTATGCAATATGGTCTAAGGCTATCCCACTTTAATTATACAGGTGCAGGTGATGCTTTCGAAATAGGAGAAGCACCAGCAGGACAGAGAAGGCCAGTCATAGACACGACATCCTTTGGCCAATGGGAGTCCATTCAGACTTATCTGAATCTAGAACCTAGACTTGCTCTCAAGTACCAACTCAACGGCAGCAGCTCCCTCAAGGCTTCCTATAATCGGACGACCCAATACATCCAGTTGGTGTCTAACACGACGGCCTCTACCCCAGTAGATATCTGGACACCTGCGACCAATAATATCCAGCCCCTCTTGGCAGATCAGATTGCCTTAGGATACTTTAAGAACTTTAGAGATAATACTTATGAATTTAGCTCTGAAGTGTATGTGAAGAAAATTCAGAATATTGTAGATTATATCGATGGTGCCGATCTCCTTCTCAACGCCACTCTAGAAGCAGACCTTCTGGATGGAGAAAACAGGGCATATGGTCTAGAGCTCATGCTCAAGAAGAACAAAGGGGATTTCTCAGGATGGGTGAGTTATACGCTAGCAAGAACGGAAAACCGCATCGAAGGCATCAATAACGATGAGTGGTACCCGACGCGATTTGACCAGACCCACAACCTCAGCATAACAGCCTTCTATGAGCTCAATGACAAGTGGAGCTTGAGCGGGAACTTTGCCTACGTCACAGGGACACCAACCACCTTCCCTACTTCTAGATATGAGATACAGGGATATGTCGTTCCGTACAATGCCAATGGGACAAGAAATAATGTTCGTATTCCTGACTACCACAGATTGGACTTTGGTGCTACAAGAAAAGGAAAAGAAATACCAGGTAGAAAATGGTATGGTGAGTGGGTCTTCTCAGTATACAATGTCTATAGCCGTAGAAATGCCTTCTCAATATTCTTTAGTCCGACAGAGGGCACCTCTGGTCCACTAGTGCAGACCCAAGCCAACAGACTATCTGTAGTCGGCAACTTTATTCCATCCGTTTCTTACAACTTCAAATTCAATTAAGATGAGATATTCAATATACCTGTTTGCCTGCTTGACACTCTTATTATCTCAAGGCTGTGAGGATCGCATAGAAGTTACTTTGGATGAAGCACCAGCACTCGTTACTGTAGATGCGTGGATAGCCGAGATACCCTCTGACTGGGAGGTCAAGCTCTCTGCGAGTCAAGCTTATTTTGATTCTACTAGAGTGCAAGGCCTTGACGAAGCTGTCGTTACCATTACTACCAGTACTGGTAATGTCTATGATATGATGCCTACAGATGATTCTGGGACCTACTCTGTGGAAGAGGATACCAATTCATTTAATGAGCCAGTAGGTACAACGTATGATTTAGAGATATTGCTGAATGGAATTACGTATACCGCATCGACTACAAAATTTCCAGTACCAGAGATAGACTCCATTCAACAAGAGCTGAGAATAGATGACCCTTTTGCAGATGATGGCATCTATTGTAATTTCTTTGCCAATGACTTGCCAGGTTTAGGCAACACCTATTGGATAAAGACATTCAAAAACGGAGAATACTTAGACGATCCTGTAGAGCTCAATATCGCTTTCGATGCCGCTTTTGGCCCAGGTGCTGAGGTTGATGGTTTGGTATTTATACAACCAGTACAGGAACTAAATAATCCTGTAGATGAAAATTTCGCACCGATCCCTTGGGAGGTTGACGAAGAGATAAGAGTCGAGATTCACTCCATATCTAATGAGGCCTTCTTCTTTCTAGAAGTGCTCAGAGATGAGTTGCTCAATAGTAACAATGGCATCTTTGCTACTCCGGCAGCAAATACACCTACAAATATCATAAGCTCTGATGGGTCTGCGGTTATCGGCTTCTTCAATGTCGCCTCAGTGTCTAGCTTTACGGATACCATAAGACCGCAGTAAGCTAAGCAGGATCAAACCATAAAGTCGCCTCGGTATCTTTGAGGCCCATATAATCTAGGCATATTTCTTCTCCAGCGGGGATGTCGCGTATGGCGTATATACGTATCATCTGATCTGCTATCATCAACTCAAACTCTGCATTAGGCGTATCCGAATGGTTGTATAACGACCCGAACCCCAACGCTATGGCTGAGCTCTTAGCCTTTATATCCCATACAAAATAGTAGTCGTGCAACTTCGTCTTGTGAATTACCTGCGTATCCTCAGGGCTCAAAACGATAACAGGACAGAGTTCTATTAATTCACCCTTCTCGATATTTTCTGCACATTCGATGCATCGTTTTTTGATTTCATGGGGTATTATATATAAGCCTGGTCTTTGTGTCGTGGACATTAACTGCGTTTTGTTCATGTTCTGAAATAGAAATCGAGTTGTAATAATTTCCTATTTTTAGTGAAAGTACTTCTCCTTTTTTAAAAAGATAGGGCGACTTTTTCTCTTTTGGAGAAATTAATCTAGAAACAACTCAATCTATGACCAACCGTCTACTCCTGTGTATTTTACTAAGTGCATTTGGGCTCAGCAATTATTATGCACAAGATCTCCATTACACCAACTACGCTGTAGCACCCCACGTGCTCAACCCTGCCAAGATTGGAGACTTCCTAGGCACTTACAAGATTGGAGCCATTTATAGAGATCAGTTTAGCAGTTTTTTCAATCAAGGCTTTAAGTCCCAAGGACTCTTTGGAGAGGTCAATCTCCCTGTCGGTCTTAGAGACTATCATTGGCTATCTCTTGGCTTTGCTCTAGACAGCGATACCTCTGGAGATCTCAGCTTCGGATCTACACGTATGACTGGAACAGCAGCTTACCACCTCGCTTTAGATAAAAAATATACGAACGTATTCACTTTGGGTGTACAGTATGGCCGTGTTATGAGACGTTCAGATCCATCTAATCTCAGGACCAATACAACACTTACGGGAGGTAGTATGAACGATACAGATCAGCAACTACTGCAACTCTATGATGCCTCTGCCAACGATGTCAATGTAGGTATCAAGTTTGAAAGTCAACTCAACAAACAGACAAGATTTGAAATAGGTACTGGCTTCTATCACTTTCTAGCGAGCCAAAACAATACATCACCAACTGGGGTAAACACTGGTGATCTGATTCCATTCAGAGTCAATGCCCATACCTCACTGAATTATAGGGTAAACAAAAAATTGTCCATAGAACCGCGTATCATTTACGCTACAGCTAATAAAGCTTCTGATTTAGCTCTACAATTTGTGAGCACTTATGGTTTCGCTAATAGTGATTTTGACCTCGGATTGGGATATAGACTGGGCGATGCCTTAGAGTTTATTCTAGGCTACCACATTAAGGACTGGCACATATTCGGTGCATATGACCTGACAGTCTCTACCGCAGCAGACTACAACAATGGTGTGGGCGGCTTTGAGATTGGTGCTTACAAGATTCTCGTTCAGCATCCCAAGGCCAAGGTAGAAGTTAAACAAATTTGTCCAAGACTCTAAGAAATAGAACAATCATAATTATGAGAACCATATCTATACTCATTTTCCTTTGTATGTGCTTATTGGGCTCCGCTCAAGAGGGGTTGCATACACGTAACATTCAGTTACCCTGTCTAGATAAGAACTTCAATCTATTCATTCACTTATCTGTAGACTCCATTACTAGACAACCTTACTTAACGAATACGGATGTCCAAGACCTCATGACAGAAGTCAGTGGATTCTTCGAGCCGATATGCCTTTCTGTCTCAGCTTGCGAGATTAATGTCCTAGAAAATTATACATTCCATAATATCGTAGACGAGAGACGGCTTACCGAGTTAAGAGTATTATGGGGCAAACCCAGACGACTCAATGTATATATCCTGGGAAATATACCTAGGGCCTCTTGTGGGGTGAGCACCTACTACGGCATCAATAAAGCAGGTGGCAATGACATCTATCTAGAGATGGATTCCGCTGAGTGTCGATCAAGCTTAGCAGGTCAGTTAGCACATCATCTAGGGCACTTTCTGGGCTTAGCAGACACCTACCACGGCGACGACATAGAAATTGTAGATGACCCGCTTTGTGCTATAAAAAATGACAGCATTTGCGATACACCTAGTGATCCATTTGGTGCTTATGCGGGCAATGCAGGACAATATATAATCAGTGACATACTCCCTGAGCTTATTCCGATGAGTGACTTTGTCATTAACTGCGAGTTTGTACATGCGTTGCGGGACCCTCAGCAAGTCTATTATCAGCCGCAAGTCGGCAACATTATGTCAGCCTACCCTTGCAAGTGCGGATTTACTAATGGGCAATTCAAACTGATGGCCAATAATTATGAAAACTCCAATCATAAACCATACTGATCATGAAACGAACACACTTCAATTTTATAGTAAGTTGCCTGCTGGTCATCATCAGTTTATCTTATGGACAAGCACAAACCGCCAATGTCAACAGGGGCTGTGTAGGGCTAGAGGTAGAATTCTCTAGCAATTCCCTAAGCAGTTATTTTTGGGATTTCAAGGACGGTGCTAACTCCACACTGCAGAATCCTACCCACCAATTTGTTACACCAGGCATCTATGAAGTGGCTTTAAGCGAAGGGGACAATGGCCCAGAAGTCGGAACTGTAATCATTACCATCTATGAAAAACCAGACGTCACAATAACTTCAACGCCAAGTACTGGTTGTATACCCTTAGATGTTGCTTTTAATGCCAACGTCAATATAGATACCGATCTAAGATTAGATGAGGTTGTGTGGACCTTTGGGGATGGCGCAACAGATCAAGGCACAAGTGTCAATCACGTCTACACATCTGTAAATAACTTTGATGTTTTTGTCAAGCTAGAAACAGAAATAGCGAATTGTGATCAGACAATAGAATTCACTGACCAAGTCAGAACCGAAAATGCCGAGGCTGCCTTTTCAGTCAGTTCTGATGTAAATTGTGATGTGCCGGCTCAAATAGAATTCGACAATCAAAGTTCTCAAGTCTCAGGAACAACGTACACTTGGAATTTTGGAAACGGAAGTAGCTCGGTGGATTTTGCCCCTGGAATTGTAACGTACAACAACAGAGGGAAATATGATGCTGAACTGATTGTCACTACTGCTGCGGGATGCGTTGATACTGCTGTCGTTAGGTTGATTATAGGAGAACCCCTAATAGATGTAGATATCCCTGACACCTTATGTGTCAATGAACAATACACGATCATCAACAATACAAGTGCGGAAGCTTTTGATTGGCGTTATGGCAATCCACCTATCAGAAGCTTTAGAGCTGAGCCGACGATTAGGTATACGAGCGGTGGCGTTTTTGATATAAGGCTACGGGCTTCCAATGGAACGGATTGCTTTAAGGATACCATCATCCAGATCTTTGTGGAAGAGCCAGATGTAGACTTTCAGATGGACCCACCTAAATTTTGTAAAGACAACCTGCCTAAGCGCTTTATCGCTGATAATCCCAACCATCAATATTATGTATGGAATAATAGCGTAGACACGCTGAACACAGATCCTTTCTTTGATGTACCAGGATTTCCTGAGAGAGACTCCCTTTATATCAATCTTCCAGATTCTATCACTGCGACATTGACGGCTGTATCCAGTTCTGGATGCATCAACACATTGACAAAATCGTTTGGTTACGAATTAGCCGAAGCGTATTTTATTCCAGATACAATTATCGGCATTAATTCACTTGATGTCACTTTCGAAGATTTTAGTAACTCAGAACATGATATCGTCAGGCGGGTATGGCGTTATGGAGATGGCTCACCTCCACTTGTACTCGGTGCAGAGGATACCATACATACGCATACCTTTACGCAATGTGGGCCTAGCTTTGTGCGGTTGGCCGTAGAGGATTCTGAAGGATGTACAGATATATCTAAGGCTGTAGAGATCTTCATACTCTGCCTCGATACCGTACAAGGTACACCCATCGTTGTGACGAATGTAAATGGGATAAACTGCGCTGGCGATGTCCTAGAAGCTACATTTAGTCCACCCCCAATAGATTTTCATATCTATACAGATGATGACAGATTTGACCATTGTTGGTCTGATGATTTTGTCAGTTATGCTTTTGAGTATCCAGGAGACTTTCCTTTTGATGTTATTGCAGAATTTAGAGGAATGCTGATAGATACCATCTTCGAAGCACGGGTTGTCATAGAAGGCACTAAGTCCATTATGTCCCATAGTGTTAACTGTGATGATCCCTACACTTTCAACTTTAATGGAACAAGGAGTCTAGATGCAGAAGCATTTACTTGGCTCTACGAAGGACAGGTGTTGTCGACTGACAGAAGTTTTACGCATACCTTCTCGGAATTGGGAGAGCACGAAGTCTCTTTGGTCACAAATAATTCTGACCCTTGTCCGCCAGATACGATTTCACAAACAGTCTATGTCACCATACCCGTTGCCGACTTTACAATACCTAATGAGATGTGCGACAACATTGCCTATGATCTTGATGCTAGTGCCAGTCTTGATGTATTTGACAGTTGCCATAAGGGATACTTGTGGAAGTTTGAGAATCAAAGACCAAGAGAAACACAAGAAGACACGCTTCCCCATACTTTTGCTAGGGGTCGCCAAGAAGTAACGCTTGTTGTAGAAGACATCAATGGATGCAAGGATACTACCTCAAGATGGACCAATGTCTATGGGATCGACCCACTGAACAATCTGGATTCAGTGACTTGCTTGCCTTACCCTAAGCAGCTCTTGGACCTATCTCTGGCCGATACCAGTTTGGTTTCTTGGGAGTGGAGTTTTGGATCCTTTGATCAAAATCCCTTCTACACCTTTGACAGTTTAGATATCGATGCAGGATTCGGTGATTCTATACGAGTAGAGTTTAAGGTAGAAGATGCACTCGGTTGTAGAGACTCTATAACAGAATACATAAGAGTGGTGGAGCCTAATTTCTTCATACAATCCCAGCCTAATTCTAGAGCTTGTGAGGGAGAGCCTGTGACTTTTACAGTTATAGATACTGCTGGAATTATTGACTTCTATAATTTTGAGTGGCAGTTTGGCGATCAAGGCACAGCAACTGGAGACTCCGTTACATTCGCCTTTACAGAAGAAGGGAGGATAGATATAGAATTGAACTATCTCCATAGAAATGGAAATTGTGCTGGCACGGTCAATAAAGTAATGATCATTGCCCCACAACCGGATGCCGATTTTATTTCTGACGTTGATGATTTAGAAATTATCTGTTACCCTAGACAAATAGAGTTCACCTCCGACCCTAGTTTGAACAATGGCAGTTTTGTTTTTGAATGGGATTTTGGAAACGATCAGACCAGTGAAATTCCAGACCCTGTAATTGGATTTGGCAGAGGTGATCACGATGTCACTCTTAAGGTTATCAACTCACTAGGTTGTGCTGATTCGATTACCTACAGCTACACACTTGTCGGTCCTGCTGCAGATTTTACCGCTGACTTAGACGTCTTATGCATCGGTGATGTACTCAATATAGAAGTAACCAATCTAGAAAATGTTACAGAATATAGAATAGACTTGGGCGATGGAACCGTTGTAGAAAATACGCCACAAGTCACACATACTTACTCGGAGTACCCGACACTTATCAGTCTGTATGCAAGCTCAGAAGAGCTTGGTTGTGATGTTACAGACACCCTCTCTATAGACATAAGTGGAATCACGGCTATGTTTGAGTTTGAATGTGGCGGTACAACTATCACCAATCTCTCTGTGGAGGCAGCAGAATATCTTTGGGATTTCGGTGACGGACTGACAAGTACCGAAGTCAATCCAGAATTTCCATACAATGACCTGTCTGGAGCAACTACAATTTCATTAACAGCAATAGACTCTACAGGACGATGTAGCAGCACTTTTGAGAGTACGGCAACCAGTGAACCTGCTTTTGAAATGGCCAATCTCTTTTCGCCGAACGGAGATGGCAACAATGATAGATTTATGCCGGTCAACATAAGCAGTGTGACAGACGAGATTA
Organism: uncultured Saprospiraceae bacterium; assembly: GCA_937929835.1. GTDB lineage: Bacteria > Bacteroidota > Bacteroidia > Chitinophagales > Saprospiraceae > RFSX01. The sequence goes on from CALFUU010000113.1 coordinate 11,431, forward strand.
GAATAACCACTTTCCATATATTCAACAGATGGGGAGAATTGATATATGACAATACAAACCAAGATGGCTGGGGCGGCAATGCAAACGGACAGTTAGCACCTCCCGAGGTCTATGCCTATTATATAGTCGTAGAGACACCAGGCTGTGGAGAAACTGCTCAAAAAGGAAATGTTACTTTAATCAGATAATAAATATTTCAGTAAAAATTTACATCAAGAAACTAATGAAAAGGTAGGTGAATAGAATTTATACAACAATATTCTTGTCTGTATTAAACATTGTGTTGATCGGTCAATCAGCAGATGTAACCGAAGGCTGTATCCCACTAATTGTTAATTTTCAAGGCCCGCAACTGCAGGAATGGTTTTGGGATTTTGGTGACAACACCTCTTCTACTGACCAAAATCCTGATCACACTTATACGAGTGCGGGCAACTATACGGTTAGTCTGAGCGAAGGCCCTAATGGCTCTCAGATAGGGACATTGACCATAAGTGTATTTCCTGAAATTATAATTGACTTGACCTCTGATGTCAATATAGGCTGCATCCCTCTAGATGTTCAGTTTAATACCAACATCACACAAGCCAATGGCATCACGATTGATTCCTTAGAGTGGACCTTTGGAGATGGTGCAGAGCTACAAGGAGATGATTTGATGCACACCTATAACCTCGCTCGTGTATTTGACCTTTCGATTGAAGCATTTACAACACCAGCCAATTGTAGAAACATATTCAGATTCGAAAATTTTATCGAGGCAGAAGATTTGACCGCTGTTATCTCGCCTATCGGAGAAGTGCCTTGTTCTGAACCCTCTACCTTTGCATAC
>CALFUU010000114.1 GCA_937929835.1 uncultured Saprospiraceae bacterium
CGAGATCGACATTCTCGATATGATCTCCTGAGTCTACATAAAATGGTTGCGTCATAATCGTGCCTCCATCATTAATGACATCACTATCTATCGTATCATTTCCGACGCTAGCTGTTGTCGGCATAAAGCTATCTGGAAGCAAAAACTCAACATAGTGGTACCCCTTAGGTATGCCATCAAGGAGATACTTACCATCATCATCCGTCGTTACTGAGTTAACGACATTACCGTCTAGATCTATAGCAAGCGCAACAATGTCAGGTACTCCAGGCTCATCAGGATCTTGCATTCCATTCAGATTCATATCTCTCCACACAAAGTCACCGATAGTACCCATCAGGTAAAATCCAGCTCCGATATCACAGCGCTCCTCTCCCGATCTGATTGTATATACATCAGTAGTATTGAGACCATTTGCATTCGTCACATCACTATCGAACTCTTCATTGAAACCAATATTCGGTACGACACTAACGAGCTGAGACGGTATATTGGTAAACTCAAAGTAATAATCACCTGGTGTCAGGCACATCTTCCAGTAACCATCGTCAGAAGTATTACCTGGCTTGTGTCCAGAGAAAGTAGACTCTACTAAATTCCAAGAACCATTTTCCCTTTTGTACGCATTGACATTGACGCCATTGATTCCATTTTCATTAGCATCCCACATTTCATTGGAGCTGACATCATTCCATATCAAATCTCCGACGAGTACACAATTATAATATCCTGCATCGATGGAAAGATTGACTTCGGAGTTATCGAGTCGTACAATAGCAGTTGTCGACGGTCCATTAGAATTATCGACATCAGAATCCTCTATGGTACTCGTTCCGCTATTAGCAGTAGTCAACGTATAACCGCTAGGGTCAATAAACTGTACATAATAATCACCTGCTGGAATATTGAATAAATAGAATCCATTATTGTCCGTCAGTGTAATAGACACCAAGTCTCCATTTGCATCATATAATTCAATTCTTACATTAGGAATACCAGGCTCTCCTGGATCCTGCACACCGTTGGCATTGAGATCATGCCATACAAAATTCCCCAACTGAGCAGATGGTTCTGTAAGTGAAAAAGAAACTACATCTTCGTCGTCGTCCATTCCTGATCCGTTTCCATTTTCATCAACAGTATGGTCGCTATTAGGATCACTATCCAGATCAAAGCCATCATCTGCCGTAATCTCCGCTCTATTCACCAACACACCAGTCATCAAAATCGGATTAATCTGGAAGGTTACTTGAATAGTCTCTGTAGCCCCAGGTGCTAGCGAGGTTAGTTCATACTCCAGATTACCCAAAGCTGATACTTTAGAATTAGATCCAGAATTATCAGAGACAAATAGTAAATCTTGATCAGGAAAATCCTCAAATCGAATATTCTGAGCTACACTAGTTCCTTGATTTTCTACTGTTAAGGCATACGTAACTTGTGCGCCTGGTCTGAAATCATTGGTCAATATTTCTTTATCAATGGCTAGGTCATAATTGAAATCTATAACCACTTGATCTTCATCATCATCCAGTGCACTGCCATCACTATTTTCGTCGACATCAATTCCAGAATTCGGATCACTATCTGCATCTAGTCCGTCATCAACAGTTATCTCAGTTGCATTAGTGAATTGCGAACCCGTAAAATTCGGATCGATAGTAAAGGACAAGGTCACCACTTCAGAACTCAATATATCTATAGATCCCACTTCAAATACGAGTGGACTTATTTCACTGACATTGGTATTGGTAGCGGCATCACTTCCTACATAAACGAGCCCAGGCATCGGCTGATCGACAAACTGGATCAGGTTACCTACGATATTCCCCTGATTGATCAACTCTATTTCAAATTCCAAAACAGAACTTGAGCTTATAGGAAGCGGACCCACAAAAGTCTTTTGGATAGCAAGATCATAGCAAAGCGGATCGACCATTACGGTATGTGACGACGTACAGCCATTATTATCTTGAACAACCACTGTGTAGCTTCCAAAACTTAGGCCTTCAAAGATAGAAGAGGCACCAAACGGACCGCCTTCCAAACTATAAGAGTAGGGCGACACACCTCCTGAGGCAGAGACTATAATAGATCCATCATTGAATCCACACGCCTCTCCTGAAGCCACAACACTACAAGTTAGTAAAGGTGGTTCTGTTATGGCCACTGTCTGATTGACTTTGCAACCCAATCCACCTTCCACTACAACTTGATACATACCTGCTGGCAAATCAACGAAAGTATTAGAGGACATAAATGTGACTCCGCCATCTATAGAATATGTAAGTGGCTCTGACCCTGTAGCAGAAATTATAATACGCCCAGTAGACTCACCAAAGCAGAGTACATCCACAACCTCTATAGTCATCACTGGATTAGGGACAACTTCTAGTTCAATTGTATCAGAATTAAAACAACCAAATTCGTCAGTGAATTCTACCAAGATAGTATGTAGACCTACACCAGCAAGCGTAGGATCAAAGAAAGATCCTTGTATACCGTTTCCAGTAAACACATATGGAAACTCAGAAAGCAACATAGGATCATCATTGAGACATAATCTACTCTGAGGTGGCACAATATTAATAGCAGGTAGAGGCCTTACGTTTAAGACTGAAGTTACAGAATTGGTACAACCATTGGCATCGGTATAAGTGTACGTAATATCGTGTGCACCTACACCAGCAGGCTCCACAAAGAATAAGCTACCAGACACACCAGTACCACTGTACTCACCACCCTCAGGAAAGCCATCCGTCAAGGCAATAATCGTTTCGTCTTCACATATATCTGGATCCGCAATATCAAAAGTAACCTCAGGCAAGGCATTGACTGTCAGTGTGACTGCAGATCTCACCATACTGATACACTCAGATTTTTGATCTCTCGCCTCTGCATAGAAGGTATAGACACCAGGTGCAGTTATCATCGGCGTATAAATAAGACTGCTCGGCAGCAACAAGTTACCACCAGTGCTGGCATCATACCAATCGATAGTCTCTCCGTTGGCTACTTCTGCTGACAACTCAGGCACAAAATCACCAAAACAAATTTGTGGATTAGACAGAACAGCTGGAGCAAAAATCATAGGACAAGAGCAATCTGGACTATTGACCATCATGTCTATCACACAACCTGTAGCTAGATCTGTCGTCGTGACGATGACCATTGTACCCGTAGGGATATCAAGGATATCGAAATTACCTGAGCCATTAGAGACAACCGTTCCTACATCTGTGGTCACGCTACCAGTAGACCATATGTTGATATTGTAAGTAAGCAAATCTAAACTGCAAGCGCTACTGAGCAACTTGCTCTCTGGCAAATCATAAACTTCAATAAAATCAGATTCTGTAGTAGTGCAGCCTTCCATACTACTATAAGTATAAAATATCTCGTGAACACCTACCCCAGCCAAGCCTGGATCAAAGACACCACCAGATATGCCCATACCAGAATAACTTCCACCCATAGGTGTCGCACCTGTAAGCACGATGGCAGGATCATTAATGCAATAAGAAGACTGAGGAAAATCTATCGCTATAGCGGGTAAGGCTACAACTTCAAGGATATCAGAGGCCGTATTGGTACAGCCTAAGGCATCTACATAAGTATATTCTATTGTATAACTGCCTGGGCCTAGAGATTCGATAAATACAAGATTACCTACTACTCCAGGGCCTGAATACGTTCCTCCGATTGGTGTTCCACCTGACAAGACAACAAAATCTTCAGTTTCACAAACCTGGTCAACATCTAAGGTAAGTGAGACAGGCGTATCCATTACTTCTACAATTTCAGCCATACAAGTAATTATACATCCCGAAGAGTTGGCATCCATAACTGTCACTGTATAGGTTCCGCCAGATAAATCTTCAAACACATTGCTAGGTTGGAAATTTGTTCCATCTAAGCTATAGAGATACGAACCAGATCCGCCCATACTATTTGCAGTGAGAGAGCCCATTATACTCATAGAGCAGATCATATCTTCAGCGATTATAAAGCAGGATAAAGCAGTAGGTTCATTGATGGTCACGTGACAATCACTTACACACTGTTCGTCGCCTTGATTCCTAACTGTAACACTATAGAAGCCAGCAGTAAGACCTGTAAATACCCCAGTGCTCTGGAAATTAACCCCATCAATAGAGTATTCATAAACACCGCTTCCTCCAGCACCGGCTACCTCTATCGTACCATCTCCTACTCCATTACAAGTTGCATCTGTACTTCCGATAAGCCAACAAGTCGGTGCTGTAGGCGTATCAACCGTGCTGACACAAGAAGTTGTACAGCCATTGGCATCTTCTACTATTACCGTATAAGTTCCTGCTGCCAAACCAGTGATAGGATTATCTGATACATAACTTGCTCCACCATCTACACTATATCTGTATGGCGCCAGACCATCTACGACTGTGACCATTATCGTTCCATCCATAACACCACAATCAGTCTCATCAGTCGATTCCAAAGTACAACTTGGGAACTGTCCATCTATCAACTCTACAGAACAAGTTGTCGTACAACCCAAGCCATCTCTTACCGTCATTACATAATTTCCAGCAGACAATCCTTCAAAGGTATTTCCTGGTTGGAAGGCCGATCCATTAAGACTATAGGCATATGCAGCATCTCCTCCATTTACTGTAGCCATAACTGAACCATCGGCCCCGCCTCCGCAACTTATTTGTTGA
>CALFUU010000115.1 GCA_937929835.1 uncultured Saprospiraceae bacterium
TATCTATTGTCTGGCCAAAGATGCACTCATCAAAATATCCCCAGATCTCACTGCTCAAAAAATGGCCTTACCAGTCTCTGCAGGCGAGAGCTTATTAAAGATGACGATAAGAGCAGATAAGAGCTTGATGGTCTTATCAGAAGAGTCGGTGCACATAGTACCTCAGCAAGCCTATGTCCAAGAAAAAATTGCAAATACAAATGCTGAGAGGCCACTGCAATATTATGAGGTAAGAAATAATAGATACTACACAGATGGCGTATCTGTTTATGGATATAATCCTCAAAAGGAAGAGTGGGAAAAACATAAAGGAAAAAAAGCGCCTGCACATATCGTCGCAGAAAATGAACAAGTCAAACTGTTGTTTTCCGATGGACGAGGGCTCGTCTTGGCTTCCGATAGTGCTCAAGTGCTTAGACGCATCAATAGCGACAAGACGAACCTACTAGACGTAACCTATTCCAGGGGTCAAGAATTTCACTTGACAGGGGACGGACTTTACAGAAAGGACAGGATAGGCTACACTATGATCAATGCGGATCGTAAGGCTTTTTATAAACATATATCGGGAAATGAAGAGTATTTATTGAGTGCAGATGCGATATATACGATGACAGATAGTCGATTAGAGTCAGTGCTGCAGTCTGGTGATCAGGAAGGCTATCCATTCTCGCAAAATCAATTTGCTGCTGATGGTCACCTTGTCACTTTTACTCGCAAGGGACTTGTCGTACTAGATATGGAGGACAACCGTCCATCGATCATTAATATGGCACCGATAACCATCCTAGATATCGCCGAAAAACAGGATGATATCTGGTTGCTTACACCTAAGTCCCTAGTGGCACTTGACAAAAGAAAAGCTCTAAGTGGAGAAAAAATTATTACTAGAGTACTGCCACTGCATCAGACAATCGGAGCAGCAAGACTGTATAATATTGCTGGGGATCAACTTGTCATAGCAAGCAACAATAGCCTTATAGATGTAGATCTCAACGGTTCTATATCAAGCATTATGGATCAAATGGACTTGGTCTATGTGACTACAAAAGGAGGGCGCCATATATCAAAAGAAGATGGAGTTTTTGTAGTTAAGAAAAAGGACTTACCTATGAAACTCAATTTTGCTTCGACTAATTACTACGATAACAAAGCCAAATACTCCTATCACCTTAATTATAAAGGAGAAAATAGTTCTGAGTGGAGCAATACAGGTGAATACAACTTTGAAGCTCAACAGGGCGGGCACTATACCTTAGTAGCAAAGTATGTGGATGATGTCTATGGCGTCAAATACACTACGGATCCCATCCTCATCCAAGTCCTCGAAGAGACTGTTGAGGCCACAACGGAGACGGTAAGTACTTGGCGCTTACCATTAATTCTTATATCCTTGTTACTTTTGTGGTTCGGATGGTGGTTAAAAGGTAAAATGACTATTTAAGTCCACCATCTTTATACAAATAAGCGTGTTTCAGACGTTTCTTAGGCTGATAGGATAAATGAGTATATACAATAAGTTTTTTGTGGTTTTACTATGCCTTTGTGCGCTAGATATGGGTGCACAGAAAGGTGTTGAGATAGGTGGACACGTCGGGCTTGCTCATTATTTCGGTGACCTTAATCCCGACTTCTCTATTACTGATCCTGGATTAGCTATAGGCTTTAAGATGCGTAGAAACTTCAATGAGAGAGTGAGCGTGGGTGGAGGCGTAGATTATGCCCGTATTAGCGGTACTGACGCAGACTCTAATAATCAATTTCAATTAGATAGAAATCTCAATTTCAGATCCAATGTCTTTGATTTCAATACCAGTATAGAGTTTAATTTCTTTCCCTACCTACATGGCAGTGACGACCAGTATTATACACCTTATATTTTTACGGGATTTTCTATACTGAGCTATAACCCTGTTGCAGATTTTCAAGGTGAGTCCCATCCGCTCAGAGAGTTGATGACAGAGGGTGTTGATTACGGCCTCGCTACAGCGACATGGTTCTATGGTATGGGCTTTAAGTGGGATTATAATCGAGATTGGAGTTTCAATATAAATCTGAGTGGTCGTAACTCGGCCTCTGACTATATCGACGATGTCAGTGGTTTGTATCCTGACTCTGCTCCACCCTCAGCTATAGGTGCTGCCTTGTCCAATCCATCTACGGTTGATGGCTTTGGAGCTCCTGGGACACAGCGAGGCAACAGCGAAGCGAATGATAAGGTCTTCTTCCTATCCATAGGGTTGATGCGCTATTTTGGGCAGATACAATGTCCTAAGATTACAAGAGGCAATTACTAGATCGCGTGATATCTTCCTATCCACTGCAGCTGCCGCCCATGGCTCGAGGATTCCATATTATTACTCAACCAGTGTTAGATGGTCTTCCTGAGTTACCACAAGTTGGATTATTTCATCTTTTTATAAAACATACTTCTGCCGCTCTGACGATCAATGAATCTGCTGATCCTGATGTCAGAGTAGATTTCGAGAGTATATTCAATCGCTTGGTCCCTGAGCATCTGCCATTTCTACAGCATACCTGTGAGGGACCTGATGACATGCCTGCACATATAAAGGCGGCCCTTATCGGTAGCTCTATTTCTATACCTATTATCGGGGGACGTTTAGATATGGGTACTTGGCAAGGCATTTTCCTATGTGAATTTAGAAATCGAGCGCCATCAAGGAAGTTGACCGCAACTATCTATCAGTAGTCACTAAGAATCCTTACTTTGTCGATGATGTTTCCATTGGTCATAGAAGGTTTGGTTTTTGGGCTGGGATTGGCAGTATCTCTAGGTCCTATTTTTATTGCCTTGACACAGACCTCTATAGAGAAAGGTATCCTTCCTGGGATGACAGTAGGTATGGGCATCTGGGTCAGTGATTTTATTATTTTGGCGGTGTTCTACAAGTTCATTTATGAGATAAAGGACCACGTAGAAGGCGAGAGCTTTAAGTTTTGGTTGGGGATATCAGGTGTCATTATTCTGGTTGGCTTTGGGTTGTATTTGATCATGAGAGCCCCAGTATTAGATTATACCACTCAGAAGCACAGTTATAAGAGTTATATAGGTTTTTGGTTAAAGGGTTTTTTGATCAATACCATCAATCCATTTACCTTTTTCTTCTGGATGGGGGTGATCTCTACTTATGTCATAGGCCGGGATCTCACCGTCGAGGGGCACTTGGTATTATTATCGACGATTCTTACAGTGATCATCCTGTCTGATACTGGAAAAGTATTCTTGGCGGATAAACTCAAAAACCAATTGACACCAGAGCATATCAATAAGATCAGCAATTTTTCTGGGGCTATTCTTCTCGTCTTTGGGCTGTTTTTAGGATATCAGGTCATCTGACGCTAATCTTCTCTTCTCAAAAAGCTATTTTAGATGATATTCTAAATTTTAAAAATGGCTTTAAAATGAAAAAGTTACTTCTAATCTCTCTGTTCTCTATGGTCGCTCTAGCTGGCCATACACAACTTACCTATACTGTAGCGGATCTTGGCCCCTTACCCATCGTAGAGCAAATAGACCCGATGGAAGAAGTGGAGGACTACCATCCAGTCTTTGTCTATCACGAAGCACCACATCCTGATGGTGGCCGATACACCAGCTTAAAACGAAAAGTCGCTGAAAGATTTCCTAGGACTGCCTCTGGGACAGTGACCAAGCGTGCTATTCTACCTAATCCAGAACTGATATCGGGTTTTGAAAATAATGATCCTTTTGGTGGCATACCGACAGACAATTCCTTTGCTGTCAATAGAGAGGGTGTCAATATTTCTGTTGTCAATTCCAATCTACATATGAGAGATGCTAATGGTGATAGAATAACCAACCGTTCTCTGCAAGCATTTTCTGGAACAGTAGCTATAGGAGCGGCGAAGTTTGATCCTAGAGTTATCTATGATCCGCAAGAAGACAGATTCATAATGGTCTGGTTGGCGGGCACAGATAGTGGTTTATCTACTCTGGTCTTAGCATTTTCGAGTACCAGCAATGTCGAAGATGATTGGAATTTATATGAGATAGAGGGCAGCCCTGTGACAGATCAGTGGTCAGATTATCCTATGATATCGATTACGGACAAAGAACTTTTCTTTACTGTGAATCTCATTGAAGATAACGAGAGTTGGCAAGATGGCTTTAGAGGAACATTGATTTACCAGATAGATAAGTTGCAAGCTTATGCTGGTCAGAATCCCAATGTCAGAATGTGGAGTGATATTAGATTTAACGGAGAGTTTATCAGAAATCTTCATCCTGTAAAGGCTGCAGATGAGCACCTTCATTCTGATATGTATTTCTTATCAAATAGAAATTTTGATCTTCAGAATGATAGCATTTTTATTCTCAATATCAATTCGGATCAATATGATGCTGACGTAGCCTTAGATATACAAGTAAGGACAAGTGATGTCGCTTATGGCGCTCCACCTACGGCTATACAGCCTAACACCAACAATACTCTGGCGACCAATGATGCAAGGATATTAGATGCCTTTCGCTTAGGTAATCTCATCAACTTTGTAAGCAATACAGTTGATCCTGCTACCGGTAAGGCAGCCATCTATCATGGTAAAGTCAAGAGATTATCGACTACTATGGATGTGACGGGTACGATTGTCACCCATCCTACTAGAGATCTGGGGTATCCTGCGATGGCCTGGACAGGCAGATATGAAGGCGATGACGAGGCGATTATTGTTTCTCAGTTTTCCAGTGAGACAGAATTCCCTGGTGTCCATGCGATCTTTACAGCGTGGGATGATTACTCAGAGTGGGAGACCATCGTCGAAGGTGTCAACTTCATTGATCTACTATCCACTAACTCTGAGCGATGGGGTGATTACCTCGGTTGTCAGCGCATGATGGGTGTGCCTGGTGAGGTATGGGCTACAGGAGGATATGGCGGCTCAGTTAATTATAGAAACAGAACGACTATCCTTACAAAACCACTGGAGACCAGTGTGCACACCGTACCTGCAGTTGCCGATGTAGAATTATTTCCCAATCCCACTCCAGATAGAGTCACGATTAGAATCGAGATTAATTCTAAAGACAAACTGCAATTGGGTCTGTACAATAATCAAGGACAATTGGTAGAGCAATTTTTTAATGATCGACCCAAGAAGATAGGAGAGTTAGAGTTTTCTTTTGACCTCGGACCGCTAGCTAGTGGTGTTTATTATTTTATAGCAAGTCAAGGAGGCACGGAGATTATCAGTAAGAAAGTTGTCAAAGGATAACGTCATATTTTTTTAAGACGTCATTGGAAATAAAAAAAAGAGGCTTATCGATCGATGAGCCTCTTTCTTTTTTCTAATTGAATGGTTTTTATTTTTTCGCAGCCAATTCTCCATTGTTGGCTACTATCATATCTTTAAGGATATACATTGTTTCTTCAAGATAGAAATCCTTGCTTACACCTTCTATCCAGTCTTCATTTCTA